>JACCVB010000127.1 GCA_013698385.1 Chloroflexota bacterium | reverse complement strand
GGAGGTTGAACGAGCCGTCCGGGCCGGCGGCCGCGGCTAGGTCCGGGCTCACCACCGCGGGGATGACCAGTCCGTCGACCACCTGCGGCGCCCGGATGATCACGGTCGAAACGGTGAAGATCTCGATGTACAACGTATAATAAAAAAAAAGCCCGTCGAGACCCTGGAAGGCCACGGTGGCTCGGCGCAGGTCACGCTCATGGCCGGGACCCTGGGGATCGCGCGCATGACGGAAGATCAGCGCGGTCAAGAGGCCACCACGCGCGGTCTCCGGAAGGGGAGCGCTAGCGGACGTCATCCCCTTCGAGATGATCCCCATCGAGATCGCCGAGCTATCGCCGGCATCGGTCGCGACGATCGCCTCGAGCCGCAGCGGGTCTCCGTCGTAGCGGAATCGGAGGACGAGGTCCGGCAGGCCGTCCGGCAACCGGTGGCCCGATGTCCGCCAGCCGCCCGCCGGTTCGGGCAGGCGCAGTCGGGCCGCAAGCTCGGCCCGTGGGACGTCGGAGAAGTCGGGCCGCCAGGCGGGCAGCGTCGCCAGGGCATCCGGCGGGATGCCCACGACCTCGACCCGGCCGCCGGGCTGCGTCGCGGTCGCATCGCGGTAGACCGGGACGGTCGTGACGTCGTCGCCCAGGACCTCGTATCGCCGCGTGGGCACGACCGAGGGGCTGATGGACAGGCCAGTGCCCAGTTCGCTGACGCGCAGATCGAGGCCCGACCGATAGGCGGCGGCGTCGTCGATCCCCTGGCGAAGGCTCGCCGACCACCCGACGGCGAAGACGATCGCGCCGAGGCTGAAGGCGAGCAGGGTGACGGTCGCAGCCGGCCGGGCGGGCTCGCGCGAGATCGAGAGCAGCGCCAGTCGACTCGGCAACGGCGCGTGACGCAGCCGCCGCGCCAGCGCGCGCGACAGGGGCGGGAGCGCCTGGAGGAAGGCCAGCGCGAGCAGGAACGCGACGACGGGTGGCAGGAGCACGACGAGCGGGTTGGCCAGCGACGATGCCAGACCGGCCGGACCAAGGGACCCCGACACGGCGAACTGCCAGGCGATCAGCAGGGCTGCGGTCGATCCGACCGTCCCCACGAACCGGACGACACCACCGCGCGGCAGCCCCGGCGCGGTCGCGACCACGATGGCGACCACGACGGCGACAAGGACCGCGACCGCCGTGAGCACCGAACTCGGTGCCAGCAGGGCGCCCGTCACGATCGGACCGATGTCCGTCCCGGACCACGCGGCAAGCGCCCCGACGGCGAGGCCGCCCACCATCCAACCCAGGAGGCCCCCGACCGCTGACGGCACGATCGCCTCAAGGACCAGGAATCCGAACCGGTCACGACGTCGCGCTCCGACCGCAGACAGCCGGGCCACCTCGGCGGCGATGTCGTCGCGGATCACGAGGGCCAGGAAGACGGCGAACGCGAGCAGGATGGCGACCCCGAGCGACCCGACGAGCGAGAGTCGGCCGCGCGCGGTCTCGGCCCGCACGAGCTCGCCCTGGATCAGCCCGACCGGACTCGCGACTGAAAAGGCACTGTCCGCGCTGGTCAGCTTCGCCGTCGCGCTATCGATCGCAGCTGCGAACCCGTCCGCCGTCCACGGGTGGATCGACGGCCGATCGACGGGCGCGGTCCAGATGTAGGTACGGCCCGTCTCATCGAGGGCCGGGCTGTCGCCGACCGCATCCACCCCGGCCACGAGCAGGAGCGCCGGTCGCGCGTCGCCCGTCTGGTACGTGCCGCCGCCCGGGCGCTCGCCGACGGGGCCGCGCTGATCCAGCTCCCCGAGCGGGACCGCCTGGTCGATCAGTCCACGGCCGACGATCGTCAATTCCATCCCGCCTGCGGGGTGGGCCGTCGTGACTCCCGCCGGGAGCGCCGTCTCGGACAGCAGGACGGCCTCGCATCTCACGCCACCGACGCACGCCGCCGGCAGTCGTCCCTCGATGAGCGTCAGCCAAGGAGCGGGATCGTCGACGCCGACGATCTGGTCGACCATCGGCGCCTCGAGGTCGACGAGCTGGCGGACCAGGACGCCTCGTTGGACCGGTCCGGCAAATGGTCGGAGCCCGGCGAGGGCATCCGCGGCGGTCGCCGCGACCGTCGCGCGGTCGCGGCTCGAATGCGAGTAGTGCGAGGCGCGAACGACCGGCCGATCCGCACCGGTCGTCGCCAGGGCTCGGGTGATCGTGGCATCGGCCGAGACCAGTCCGATGCCGGCCACGAAGGCGACGAGCGCTGCGGCCGCCGCGACCGCGGCCACGGACAGCGCTGCCGCTCCGGCCCGATGTCGCAAGCGAGCCGCGACCAGGGCGGGGATCGGACCGGGCACCTCAGCCGCCCAGGTAGGCCTTCTGGACCTCCGGGTTGACGATCAGCCGGTCGGCACGGTCCTGGAGGACGATCTCGCCGGTCTGCAGGATGTAGCCGCGACCGGCGATGCCGAGGGCCATGAGCGCGTTCTGCTCGACGAGCAGGACGGTCGTGCCGGCGGCGTTGATGTCCTTGATGATGTCGAAGATCTGCTCGACGAGGATCGGGGCGAGACCCATGGACGGCTCGTCGAGGAGGAGCAACTTCGGCCTGGCCATCAAGGCACGACCGATGGCCAGCATCTGCTGTTCGCCGCCGGACAGCGTTCCGCCGTTCTGGCCCAGTCGCTCCTTGAGCCGCGGGAAGAGGGTGTAGACGCGCTCGAAGTCGGCGTCCATCTCGGCCCCTTTGGACCGCTGGAAGGCGCCCATCTCCAGGTTCTCGCGGACGCTCATGCGCGGGAAGATGCGCCGACCCTCGGGTGCCTGGGAGATGCCGCGGGCCACGATCTCGTGCGCGCTCACGCTGTCCAGCCGGTCGCCGTCGAACCAGATCTCGCCCTGCCGTGGCCGGAGCAGTCCGCTGATCGTCTTGAGGGTCGTGGACTTGCCCGCGCCGTTCGCGCCGATGAGGGTCACGATCTCACCCGGCTCGACGGTCAGGTTCAAACCCTTGAGGGCGTGGATGTTGCCGTAATAGGTGTGGACGTCGCGCAGCTCGAGGAGGGCCATCGGGTCAGCCCGCCTCGGCCGCGCCGCGGCCCAGGTAGGCCTCGATGACGTGGGTGTCCGCCCGGACCTCGGCCGGAGATCCTTCCGCGATCTTCTCGCCATGATCCAGCACCGTCACCCGGTCGCTGATGCCCATGACCACCTTCATGTCGTGCTCGATCAGCAGGATGGTCAGACCGAACTGGTCGCGCAACTGGCGCACGAAGTCGGTCAACCGGCGGGTCTCCTCGGGGTTCATGCCCGCGGTCGGTTCATCGAGGAGCAGGAGCTTGGGCTGCGTCGCCAGGGCGCGGGCGATCTCGAGTCGGCGCTGATCGCCGTAGGGCAGGTTTCGGGCGAGCGTCTGCGACCGTGCGTCGAGACCGACGAGCTTGAGCAGCTCCATCGCACGGTCATGCGCCTCAGCTTCCTCGCGCTTGATCGACGGCGGTCGGAGGATCGCCCCGAACCACCGTCCTTTGAGCCGATGATGGAGCCCGACCAGCACGTTCTCCTCGGCGCTCATGTTTCCGAACAGGCGGATGTTCTGGAAGGTCCGGGCGACGCCGAGTCGCACGACCTCGTGCGGCTTGAGCCCGGTCAGCTCCGCGCCATCGAACTTGATCGTGCCCTCGGTCGGGACGTACAGGCCCGTGATCATGTTGAAGAACGTGGTCTTGCCGGCGCCGTTGGGTCCGATCAGGCTGACGATGCCGCCGCGCGGGATCGCGAAGTTCACGTCACTCACCGCAACGAGGCCCCCGAATCGCTTGGTGCAGCTGCTGGCGACCAGCAGATCGCCACTCTGCGTGGGCGCCACAGCGGCCGTGGATGGCGCGGTCACCGGGTGTCCTCGGGAAGCGCGGGGGCGGCTTCCTCGGCGACGGCCAGTTCGTCCGCGCTGCCAGCGGTCGAATCGGGCGAGATGCCCACGCCGTGCAGCTCCGCCTTGGCCGTCGCGACCGGGAACAGGCCTTCGGGGCGTCGGATCATCATGATCGCGAGGACGATGCCAAAGATCAGGTAGTTGTAGTTGACCAGGTTGAAGTCCCCCAACAGGGCGATCCCCGTCGCGTCGCCCAGGGCATTGACCGGGTCGTTGAGGACCTTCTCGCCGAGGAACCGGAGCAGCGTCTGGTTGACGTACTGGACCGCGAACGCGCCGATGACCACCCCACGCAGGGACCCGATCCCGCCAAGGATGATGATGACCACGACCAGGATCGAGACGGCGAAGTTGAAGCTCTCGGCGAAGATCGCCGTCTGGTACGCGCCGGTGAAGGCACCGGCGAACCCGGAGAAGCTGGCGCCCAGCGAAAACGCGAGGAGTTTCGTCGTCACCGTGTTGATCCCCATCGCGGCGGCGGCGGTCTCGTCCTCGCGGATGGCCATCCAGGCCCGCCCGAGCTTGGAATCGCGCAGCCGCGTGCAGACGATGAACGTGATGATGAGCAGGACGGCGACCAGGTAGAACGAGGCGGTCGCGTTCTGGTTGGAGAACACGATCTCGTTGCCCCACGGACCCGGGATGGGGATGGTGGGCGGGTCGATGGGGTTGATCCCGACATTGCCGCCAGTCAGGTTGGCGTGCGGACCGACGAGGACGGCCCCACCGAGGAACGCCGGCAGGGCGAGCGTGAAATCGCCCAGGTTGCGGAAGACGATCCGGACGATCTCGCCGAAACCCAGGGTGACGATCGCCAGGTAGTCACCGCGCAACTTGAGCGTCGGCGCTCCCAGCAGGATCCCGGCGCCGGCCGCCGCGGCCACCGCGATCAGGACGACGATCCACCAGCTGATATGGATGCCGAAATGCGGCGACGCCAGGAAGGCGGTGGTATACGCGCCGATGGCGTAGAACGCGACGTAGCCGAG
>JACCVB010000165.1 GCA_013698385.1 Chloroflexota bacterium | reverse complement strand
GGTGGCATCCTCGAGTCCCTGCGTGAAGCGGTGGACGACCTGGTGGTGAAGGCCGGCCCGACCGTCCGGGAGATCTCGGCCAAGGCCGCCGAGATCGCCGCCAGTGCTGCGGACAAGGCCGCACCGGCTGTGCGCCGGGCGGGCGAAGCGACTGCCGAGGCGAGCGGGCAGCTCGCCAAGAAGTCGCGTGATTGGGCTTCCGACCTGCGCGGCTCGCGAGCCGGGACCGGGCCGTCCGCCGGGCCGTCCGCCCAGCCAGGGCCGTCCGCGGAGGCGGGACCGTCCACGCGGGCCACGCCCGACGAAGGTGACTCGGGGCCGGCCGCGCCCGCGGGCTGACCCTATACTCGCGGCCATGTCCGTCCGCCCCATCGTCATGCTCGGCGATCCGCGTCTGCGCCTCAAGGGGCAGCCGGTGGACAGCTTCGGCAAGTTCCTGCACGGGCTCCTGGACGATCTCGCCCACACGATGCGTGACGCGCCCGGCGTCGGGCTCGCCGCGCCGCAGCTGGGCGAGCCGCTCCAGGTCGCGGTCATCGAGGTGGAGCGGCAGCTCCATGAGCTGGCGAACCCACGGATCGTTCGTTCGGAGGGTGACGATCGGGATCTGAAAGGCTGCTTGTCGATCCCGGGCTACGTGGCATACGTGACCCGTCGCGAGCGCGTCTGGGTGGTCGCTCAGGATCGCCTTGGGCGCAAGATCAGGGTGGCCGGCTCGGGTCTGCTCAGCCGGGCGCTCCAGCACGAGCTGGACCACCTGGACGGCAAGCTCTACATCGATCACCTCGAGTCGATGGACGAACTGCTCCCGGTCGGCGCCGGGAACGAGGACGACGCGGAGGTCCGCGAGGCGACGAGCGCCCTCGCGTGACGGTCGGCCGGCCGCGGACCGTGTTCATCGGGACCGGGCCATTCGGCCTCGAGGCGCTCCGGGCGCTGGCGACATCCCATCACGTCGAGCTTGTCGGGATCCTGACCGCTCCTGCCCGGCCCGCTGGGCGTGACCAGCGGCTGGTCCCCGGGCCGATCGAGCTCGCCGCTCGAGAAGCCGGACTCGGGCCGATCCTGAGCCCCACGCGGCTGCGGGACCCACGTGCCGTCGCCGAGGTCCTCGATCTGGATCCCGCCCTCGCCGTGCTCGCCGACTACGGCCGGATCGTGCCTGCCGCCTTGCTCGGGCTGCCGCTGCGGGCACTCAACCTGCACCCGTCGTTGTTGCCCAGGCACCGCGGCGCGGCGCCCATTCCGGCCGCGATCCTCGAAGGCGATCGGGAGACCGGGGTCTCCATCCTCGAGATGGACGAGGGCATCGACCACGGGCCGATCGTGGCCTCCGAACGGCTGTCGTTGACCGGACACGAAACGGCACCCGAGCTCGAAGCCGACCTTGGGGCTCGCGCGGCGGACCTCCTCGTGCGGACGCTGCCGGACTGGATCGCCGGGCGGATCGAATCTCGCCCACAGGACGAGGATCGCGCGACCATGACCCGGCCGCTCCGGCGGGAGGATGGTCGACTCGACCCACACCAGTCGGCCGCAACGCTGGAGCGTCAGGTGCGCGCCTTGCAGCCCTGGCCCGGGACCTTCTTCGAGACGCCGCTCGGGCGGCTGATCGTCCATCGCGCGACCGTCGCCCCGAAAGAGACGGGGGATGCGTCGTCGCACCTCCTCGCCCACGGTGGCGGGCTGGCCCTGACCACGAGCGATGGACGCCTCGTGCTCAAGGAGGTCCAGCTGGCGGGTCGGCGGCAGATGAACGGTGAGGCGCTGCGACGCGGGCAGCCCGGGATCGTCGGCGCGTCGGTAGCGCGGTCCGCCTAGCGCAGGAGGCCGGAGATCGAAGTGGGTTCGAGGCCGTGCGCACGCAATCGGACGACCATCGAAGGCAGTGCGTCGAAGGTCTGGTAGCCGCCCAGATGCATCAGGACGATCGACCCAGCTACCGCGTTGCTGACCACCTTCTCCGCGATCGCACCGGCGGTCGGCCCGGGTGGGTCGTTCGCGATCGGTCGCCAGTCGATCGTGTCGATATCCCACATGATCGTCTTCGTGTATCCGGCGCCTGCCGCCGCGGTCCGGACGCGCAGGTCCTGGGCCCCATACGGTGGCCGCCAGTACGGTGCTGACGACGGGCCGATCGTCGCTCCGGACACGGTCTGGGCATCTCGCAGTTCCGCCTGGATGAAGGCGTTCGTCGGCGGTCCGCTTGGGCAGGCGGAACCGCCTCCGCCATCACGCAGGTTGCAGTGGTGCATCGTGTGATTGCCGATCTCGAAGAGCTCGGGATGGTCTGCGATGATCGCCAGCACGCGCGCGCCGATGGTCGTCGAACTCATCACGCCGCTCGGGAAGATCGTCGCGCAGACACGGTCGATCACGAGCCGCTCCATGATGTCCAGGGCTGGCGTGAGACGCCCGCCCATGTCGAAGGTCAGGGCGACCTCGCCGGAGGCGGTCGTCGCGCTGACCCGACTGATGAGCTGGGCCGATCCGGCGGCCACCTTCGACGGCGTCTGGCACCGGATCCGCTGGGCTGACAGGTCATAGGGTCCGGCGATCGGCAGCCAGTAGCCGCTCCAGGACCCGCTGGTCACCCGGGCGTACACGCGACCATCGATGACCGCGCGTTCAGCCGCGAGGGCAGTCCCCGATGCGCTGAGGGAACCAGATCTGGTCGAACCGAGCGACCAGTCGAGGTCGAATCGGTAGCCGAGGTAACGGCCGGCGGCGAGCGCCAAGGTCCGGGCCGGGGAGTACGCGACTCGTCCCACCGCGCCCGGCACGTAGTTCGTTCGGCCCTCCACCACCTGCCAGCCCGAGAGGGCGCCGCTGGTGATCCTGAAGTAGATCCGGCTCCCGATCCGATGACGAAGGTCCGCCGTGGCCGTGGTGGGCGTACTGAAGGTGACCGACGTGGTGCCACTGACCGTCCCGCTCGAGGTGAAGTGGTAGCCCTTGTGTGGACCGGCTTCGAGTCGCACGGTGAGGGACGCGGCGCTCGCGGTTGGCGCGAACCCGGCGATGGCGACCAGGACCGCGACGGTCATGCCGAGGCTGATGGCCCGGCCCCGGAGCGCGTTACGGATCAGACACATGGACGTCCCCCTTCCGGCTGGCGAGGCTAGTCTGCGCCGTGGCGCGGGTGGTTGACAAGGAGGGTGCGCTAGCATCGCTGAGTGTCCGACCAACGCCCGGGCCTGTCTGGGGTCCCACCGCACGAACTCACCGAGTGGCTGGCTGCCCAGGATGAGCCGGCCTGGCGAGCCAGGCAGATCGCCGACGCGCTGTGGACCGGGGGTGGCGTGACGGATGCCGCCGCCATCGTCACCCTTCCGTCCGCGCTCCGGGAGTCGCTGGGCGCCTTCGCCCGGCTGGACACCGTTGGTGACACCGAGACCCAGGTCACGGACGGGGGCCTGACCGAGAAGGCCCTCCATCGGCTGGACGACGGCGTCCTCATCGAATCGGTGCTGATGCACTACCCGGCGACCAGGGGGTCCCGTGAGCGGCACACGCTTTGTCTCTCCAGCCAGGCCGGCTGTGCGGTCGGCTGCCCCTTCTGTGCCACGGGCGAACTCGGCTTCGGGCGCGACCTCGAGACGGCCGAGATCCTTGACCAGGCCCGCCACGCCGCCCGTCGTCTGGCGGCCGAGGACAAGCGGCTGACCAACATCGTGTTCATGGGCATGGGCGAGCCGCTGCTCAACCTGGACCGGGTCCTCGCCGCCGTCGAGGCGCTCAACGATCCCCGGCGTTTCGGCCTCGGAGCCCGGCACATCACGGTCTCCACGTCCGGCGTCGTGCCGGGCATCCGGCGCCTGACGGCTCTCGGCCCGCAGTTCACCCTGGCGGTCTCGCTCCACGCTGCTCGCGACGCGCTGCGGGACGTGCTCGTGCCGCTCAACCGACGCTGGCCTGTGGCGGAGGTCGTCGGTGCTGCGCGGGATCACGCCGCGGCGACCGGCCGGCGGATCAGCTACGAAGTGACGATGATCGGCGGCGTGAACGACACGCCCGAAGACGCGGACGCCCTTGCCGAGCTTCTGCGCGGCGACCACGCCCACGTCAACCTGATCCCGATGAATCCCGTCGCCCACACGCCCTGGACGGCCAGCCCGATGCCCGTCATCGAATCGATCGCGGCGACGTTGCGGGCGGCCGGGATCGAGACCACCATCCGCCGGAACCGCGGCCAGGAGGTCGGCGCCGCGTGCGGCCAGCTGGCGGCGCAACGAGCCGGGGAGCCCCCCGCCCCGGCCGTCGCGCGTCGGCGCGAGCGGCTGGTCATGGCCAGTGCGGCCGCCCTTCGCGGCGAGCGCAGCGACGAGCCGGTGCCGGCCGGGGTGGGCGAGTGACGGTCTCCACGGGCCGGGCCAGGATCGCCGCAAGCGTGCTGGACGCGGATCTCGGAAATCTCGCCAACGCCCTGCGCCGGATCGATGCGGCCGGAGCGGACCGGGTGCACCTCGATGTCATGGACGGCCACTTCGTGCCCAACCTGACCTTTGGCGCGAAGACGATCCGGCATCTCAGGCGCCGGACCGAGCTGCCGTTCGATGCCCACCTGATGATCAGCGAGCCCAGCCGCTCGATCGACCAGTTCCTCGACGCCGGCTGCGATTCGGTCACGATCCACGTCGAGATCGAAGAGCCGATCGAACCGACCCTCCGCGCGATCCGCGATGCGGGTCGAGCGGCCGGCCTGTCGCTTCGTCCGGGGACGCCGATGAGCGCCCTCGAGCCGTACGCGCCGCTGCTCGACATCGTGATGATCATGACCGTGGAACCGGGGTTCGGCGGTCAATCCTTCATGGGTGACGTCCTTGCCGCCAAGGCCCAGCCGGCGCGTGAGCTCCTTCGCCACAAGACATACGGTGGCGAAGTCCACGTTGATGGCGGGATCAACCGCGAGACAGCCGAACAGGCGGGTGGCACGGGCGTCGACGTCCTCGTCGTGGGGTCGGCCCTGTTCGTTCGAGGGCGAAACATTGGCCGCGAGGTGCGCCTGATCCGGGCCCTCGCGGACGAAGGATTCCAGTACGGCATGAATGGTGGCGAACCGCCTGTGCCGCGCGATCGCCTCGTGAGCGTGGGGGCGCTCCCGAAACACCTGGCTCGACGCATGGCTGACGAGGTTGAACGCGGCGGCGTGCCGGTCATCATGTTGCGCGGCGACGGTCGGATCAACCCGGATGGCGTGCGCGACTACGACCTGCTCGTGCCGGCATCCGCCGCGGGCATCGTCCATGAGCGCCACGATCGGGACCTGGAATGGGCGCAGGCCGAGGCGGAGGCCTGGCGGACGACGTTCCCCGCCGGGGACCCCGCGCAGGCCTGACATGTGAACGACCGAGCCGCTTGCGAGCGACCCGGTCGGGGAGCGGCGGAGCCGTCGGCCGGTGACGGCGGCACGGCTACTTCGTGGACTTCAGCATCGTCCGCCGGCAACGGGTGCAGACGAGGGACTTGACCGGCGCACCCTTCTGGGTGATCGCCAGCGGCTGGAGGTTGGGCTGCATGCGGCGGTGGGCCCGGACGCGGTTCATGCCCGACGACTGCGGGTTGAAACCGCCCATCGAAACCTTGCCGCAGATCGCGCAGGAGCGGGCCATGCGAGTCCTCAGGAACGGGGGTCAGGTGGGAGGCGCGGGCCGAACGGCCCGAGCGGGGCGGTATAGTAGCACACGCTCCGGCCCGGACCCGTGCAGCGCCCGACCCGCCGTCCGCGAGGAGGACCAGCCCGCGTGGCCCGCCCACCGTCCCCCAGTCGCGTCCCGGCTCACCGTTCCTGCGACGGCACCGGACTCCTCGGCGCCGTGCGGGCGGCGGTCGCCAATCTCGAGGCGCATGTCCTCGAGATCAACGAGCTGAACGTCTATCCCGTCCCCGATGGGGACACCGGGTCCAACATGCTGGCCACGGTTCGGGCGGCCCTCGACGAGGCCGAGGCCGA
>JACCVB010000114.1 GCA_013698385.1 Chloroflexota bacterium | reverse complement strand
GACCGGGCCGGGCACGCCTACCCCGAGTATCTCCCGTCCGCGGTGCGTGACGCGGAAGGGCTGATCGATATCGCAGCGGCGATCGAGTCCGCGCATTACCCGGCCTCGTTCGAGGCACGCGATGCGGCACTGCGCCGGCTGGCCTTCGATGAGCTGCTGGCCCTCCAGGTCGGGATGGTCGGGCGGCGTCGAGCGCGCGGCCGGGATCGCGCCGTCCCGATCGTGGCCGACGACGCGACCGATGCGGAGATCCGAGCCGCACTGACCGCCGTGCTGGGACGACGCGTCGGCCACGAGATCCGGCTCACCGACGACCAGGAAGGCGCGATGACCGAGATCCGGGGCGACCTCGCGGCGTCCACGCCGATGCTCCGGCTGCTCCAGGGGGACGTCGGCTCCGGCAAGACCGCGGTCGCGGCCTACGGGCTCGCGGCGGCCGCGAAGGCCGGGTTCCAGGGAGCCCTGCTCGCCCCGACGGACCTCCTCGCCCGACAACACCTGGACACGGTCGGCGCGCTGCTGGCCGACCTCGGCGTGGACGTCCTCCTGCTGGCCGGTTCACTCAAGGCGGCGGACAAGGCTCGGACGCAGGCGCTCATCGCGTCGGGCCAGGCGTCGGTCGTGGTCGGCACCCACGCGCTCTTCAGCGAGGCCGTCACCTTCGCGCGCCTGGGGCTGGCCATCGTGGACGAGCAGCACCGCTTCGGGGTGGAGCAGCGCGGCCAGCTGGAGGCGAAGGCCGGTGGCACGACACCGCACGTGCTGCTGATGACCGCGACGCCCATCCCGCGCACGCTCGGCCAAGTGCTCTACGCGGACCTCGAACTGTCCGACCTGCGCACGCCGCCCGCCGGTCGCCTCGCGATCCGGACGGGCGTCCGCCGGCCCGAAGCCCTCGAGTCGACCTGGCAGAAGGTGCGCGACGAAGCCGCCGAGGGCCACCGAACGTTCGTCGTGGTCCCGCTCATCGAGGAAGGCACGGACGCGGCCGATGACGGCAGCCCGGGCGGCGCCATCGCGGCTGAGTCGGAGGCGGTCCGCTTGCGCGACCTTCTCGCGCCACTCCGCGTCGGGCTGGTCCACGGCCGGATGCGACCTGCCGATCGTGACGCCGAGATGGGCCGGTTCCGCGATGGCGACCTGGACGTCCTGGTCGGCACGACGGTCGTCGAGGTGGGCGTGGACGTGAGTGCGGCGACGGTGATGATCGTGCAGGGCGCGGACCGGTTCGGCCTGGCCCAGCTCCACCAGCTTCGGGGGCGGGTGGGACGTGGGACGGCACCATCGTTCTGCGTGCTCGTCTCGGATACGGAGGATGAGACGGCGAGGGCACGACTCAAGGCCCTCGTGGAGACCTCGGATGGGTTCGAGCTCGCGGAGAAGGACTTCGAGTTGCGCCGCGAGGGCGACGTCCTGGGCTTCGTCCAGAGCGGCCTGCCGGGGCTGCGGGTCGCCTCGCTGACTCGGACGGACCACCGCGAGCTCGCCGCTCACGCCAGGGCGCACGCGGAGCAGCTGCTCGACGCGATTGGTCGGCTGGATCCCGATCGATCCGACCTCACGGCCCTGGCCCGCGAACTTGGATCCGGATGGCTCCGCCGGCTCGTGGCCGCGGACCCAGGAACCGGTTCATGACCGCCGCCGGCCGGGCCAGCGGCGGCCGGGTCAGCGCGGGCCGGGTCATCGCGGGCGCCGCTCGCTCCATCCGTCTGGAAGCGCCAGGCACCGGCACCCGACCCATGGCCGACCGGGTCAAGCAGACCCTGTTCGCGATCCTCGAGCCGGACCTGCCCGGCGCACGGGTCCTGGACCTGTTCGCCGGCAGCGGTGCCGCCGGGATCGAGGCCCTGTCCCGGGGCGCGGCCGCGGCGGCCTTCGTGGAGCGCGACCCCCGCGCCGCGTCGATCATCGCGGCCAACCTCCGACGGACGGGGCTCGCGCACCTGGCCCGGGTCATCCGGGCAGACGTTGGCGCGTACCTGCGCGACCCGACGCGCGCGGCCGACGAGCCCTGGGACCTGGTCATCCTCGATCCGCCCTACGACCAGCCGGGCGACCTGCTCGCCGCGCTTCAGGTCGTGGGCCCGCGCGTCGGCACTGGCGGCTGGGTCGTCGTCAAGCACTTCTGGCGCGACGCGCCGCCGGCCGGCGTCGGGCTGCTAGCATCGGCTCGCGAGCGGCGTTTCGGGGAGACGGTGCTGACCTTCTATCGACGGACGGACGATGCTGTGGAGGACGGATGAGCGTCGCAGTCTATCCCGGATCGTTCGATCCGGCGACCAACGGGCACCTCGACATCATCGAGCGGGCCGCCGCAGTATTCGATCAGGTTATCGTCGCCGTCCTGGCCAATCCTCGAAAGACGCCGCTGCTGACCGTGGAGCGTCGGATCGCGGTCATCCGCGAGGCCTTGCGCGCCGCCGGCACGGCCCCGGAGCGGATCGAGGTCGCGGCCTTTGACGGGTTGACCATCGACTTCTGCCGTGCGCGCGCCGCGACCGCCATCGTGCGCGGCCTCCGGGCGATCAGCGATTTCGAGTCGGAGATGCAGCTCGCCCACAACAACCGGGTTCTCGCACCGGAGATCGACACCGTCTTCTTCATGACCGCCGTCGCCAACGGGTACGTGAGCTCGAGCCTGGTCAAGGAGATCGCGTCGTTCGGGGGAGATGTCTCGGCGATGTTGCCGGAGCCCGCCATCGTCGCCCTGACCGAGGTGCTGGCGGGTCGCTGACCGCTTCGGCGCGTGCCATAATCGGGGCCGATCCCGGCGCGCATCCGCGAATCCGGCGACCGCTGACGCGGCGCCAGGCCGCCCACGCAGGAGGGCACTCCGATCGACATCATCTTTCTCGTCGAGCGGCTCGAATCGCTCATCGCGAACGGCAAGAAGCTGCCGCTCACGAGCAACGTCGTGGTCGATCAGAACGCCGCGCTCGGCCTGATCGACGAACTGCGCGTTGCCGTGCCCGAGGAGGTCCGCGCCGCCAAGCGGATCAACGCCGAGGGCGAACGGATCATCGAGAAGGCCCAGGAGGAGGCGGAACGGATCGTCGCCAAGGCGCAGGAACAGGCCGCCTTCCTGATCGACGAGCGGGGCCTGACCCAGGTCGCCGAAAGCGAGAGTCGGCGGCTGATCGCGGAGGCGCATGTCGTTGCCGATGAGATCCGGCGCGGGGCGGACGAGTACGCGGTGAGCGTGCTCGTGGGCCTGGAAGGCGACGTGACCAACACCCTCCAGAGCATCCAGAAGGGGATCGCCCTGCTCGACGACCGGCGCGCCGCCCTGTCCGGCGATGATCTCGAAGTCGCGGCGGATGACGAGAGCTGGCCGGACGATACCGAGGACGCGGGCACGCCCCTCCGATCGTGACGGCGGACGGATGACTCGGCCCGGCGACGATGGGCCGCTGACCTGGAACGTGGCCGGTCTGCTCACCGACGATGTCGGGGCGCACCGGGACTTCGCTGTCTCCGACGCACGGGTGGGACTGCCCGACGACCTCATCCTCGCGCGTCCGATCTCGGGACGGGTCCGGCTCACCCGCACGAACCGCGGCATCGTCGCCCGGGCGGACCTGCGGACCGCGCTGGCCGGCGAGTGCAGCCGCTGTCTCCGACCGCTGGAGACCCTTCTCGAACTCCGGCTGGACGAGGAGTTCCTGCCGTCGCTGGACCTGCTCACCGGCAAGCCTCTGGTCGAAGGCGACGAGCCGGACGTCCTGCGCCTGTCCGACCACCACGAACTGGATCTTCGATCGCCGGTTCGTGACGCGATCTCCCTTGCCGAGCCGATCGCCCCGCTCGACCGGCCCGACTGCCCGGGCCTCTGCATCGTGTGCGGCCTGCCCCTGGATGAGGGTATCCACGATCACCCCGACGACGCGATCGACCCACGCCTGGAAGCGCTCCGCGGCTTTCGCGTGGACGCGGACCCGGACGACGACCCGCATCCACCCTCTTGAACCAGACGAGTCGGCGCGTTTCGCGGTAGACTCCGCCGTCGGCGCGACCGCGCTCCGTCCCGAGCGCCGTTCCGCGGCCGCATCTTCAACAACGACAAGGAGCCCGCGAACCCATGGGTGTACCGAAGCGACGCGTCTCGCACGCCCGCCAGGGCGAGCGCCGCGCGCACCTCGCGATCAGCCTGCCGAACCTCGAGGCCTGTCCGCACTGCCACGAGATGAAGCTGCCGCATCGCGTCTGTCCCAACTGCGGCTACTACCAGGGCCGCCTCGCGATCGAGCCCAAGCCGGCCGGCGGCGACGAACCCGCGCGCTGACCCCGTGATCTCGCCTCGGGCCGCGCCGGCTGCCGCGCACGAGGCGACCGAGGAGCCGATCCGCCTCGCCGTTGACGCCATGGGTGGCGATCACGGTCCGGCCGAGATCATCCCGGGCGCCCTGGGCTTCGCTCGGTCCCACCCGCACGATCGCGTCGTCCTTGTCGGGGACGAGGCGATCGTGGCGCGCATCGCCGGGCCACTCCCGGCCAACGTCACGATCGTCCACGCGGATGACGTCGTGGGCATGAACGAGCACCCGGCCAAGGCGCTCCGCGAGAAGAAGGGTGCCTCCATCCTGGTCGCCACGGATCTCGTCCGCCGAGGCGAGGCCGACGCCGTCCTGACCGCCGGCCACACGGGGGCCGGGATGGCCGCCGCGGTCCTGCGGCTCGGGCGCCTGCCCGGCGTGGATCGGCCGGCGCTGGCGGTCCAGATGGTCACCGACGCAGGTCCCATGGTCCTGCTCGACATCGGCGCGAACCCGGACTCGACCGCGGAGAACCTCGCCCAGTACGCCCAGATGGGCGCGATCTTCGCGGAGCGGGTGCTGGGCGTGTCGGAGCCGCGGGTCGGGCTCCTGTCGATCGGCGAGGAGAAGGGCAAGGGCGACGCGCGGATCCAGCGCTCCAGCGAATTGCTGGACCAGTCGGGGCTGCGCTTCGTGGGCAACCTGGAAGGCAAGGATCTGCCCCGCCACCTGGCCGACGTCGTCGTCTGTGACGCCGTGCTGGGCAACGTCGTGATCAAGTTCTTCGAAGGTCTCTCCACGTTCATCTTCGACCTCTGGCGGGGCGAATTCGAGCGATCCTGGCGGGGCAAGCTCGCCTACCTGCTGCTGCGTCCGGGGGTCGATCGGATCCGCGCGGTGTTCGACTACGAGAAGGTCGGCGGATCACCGCTGCTCGGCGTTCGGGGCACGGTCATCATCACCCACGGTCGAGCCGGCCGGCGGATGATCGGGTTCGGCTGCGAGGTCGCGGCGACCACGGCGCGGACCCGCGTCCCGGCGCTGATCGCGGAAGCCCTGGCCAACGACGCCGCGCGGCCGCCCGGCACGAACCACGCGCTCGAGACCCCCGATGGCCCCGGACACTGACCAGCTCCGGGGACGACGGACGGGACGCCGCCTGGCTCTCGCCGCCGTCTTCGAGGCCGACTTCGGTCAGCGCACGGCGGAGACCATCCTGGAGCGCCATCTCGCGGAGTCGGAACGGGATGCGGTCGCCTCCGCCCTGGCTCGCGAGCTCGTCGATGCGGTCGTCCGCCATCGGGCCGAGATCGACCAGCAGATCACGGTCATCGCGCCCCAATATCCGGTGACTGGCCTGGCCAAAATGGACCGCGCCTTGCTCCGAACGGCGATCGGCGAGGTGCTACACTCCGCCACGCCGGCTCGGGTCGCGATCGCCGAGTGGGTCGAGCTTGCACGAACGTATAGTGGAGACCCGATGCGGCGCCTGATGAATGGCGTCCTTGGGACCATCGCCGGACGGCCGGGCAGCCCCGGGACCAAGGCATCAATACCCAGCTCCGAGGAGGGCGTCAGTGGCCACAACCTACGACCGGCTCAAGAAGATCGTCGTCGAGCAGCTCGGCGCCGACGAGGATGAGGTCAAGCCGGAGGCGTCGTTCGTCGACGACCTCAACGCGGACTCCCTCGACCTCGTGGAGCTGATCATGAGCCTGGAAGAGGAGTTCGGGACCGAGATCTCGGACGAGGACGCGGAGAAGATCCGGACCGTCCAGGACGCCGTCGACTACATCGACGAGCGCGCGTCCTAGCTCGACCGTCCCGTCGGCCCGAGGTGCGCTCCGCACAAACGTTCGCTGAGCGCCTCGGCCTCCCCATCGGCGACCTCGACCTGCTCGAGCAGGCGCTCGTCCACTCCAGCTGGTGGCACGAGCACCCCGATGCCGCGCGGGGTCACAACGAGCGTCTCGAGTTCCTCGGCGACGCGGTCGTGAATCTATCCATCTCCGGAGCCCTCTACGCGCGTCACCCCGGCGATGACGAAGGGGTGCTGTCGGCTCGCCGCGCCGCGATCGTGTCCGCCGCCGGCCTGGCCCGACTCGCCGCCCGGATCGATCTCGGTCAGGTCATCCGACTGGGCGAGGGGGAGTCGCAGCGCCGCGCGCGTTCGCGACCGTCCCTCCTGGCGTCGTCCTTCGAGGCCGTGGCCGGCGCCATCTATCTCGACCTCGGGTTCGAGGCGACGCGCGACTGGCTGGTCGCCCTGGCGGAACCGGAACTTTCGGCAGAGCGCTCTATCGGGTCGCTCAAGAGCGCCAAGAGTCGCCTCCAGGAATTCAGCCAGCGTCGCAATGGCGAGCGGCCGGACTATCGCGTCGTGGCTGCGACCGGACCCGATCACGAGAGGTCCTTCCGGATCGAGGTCTGGGTGGATGGCGAGATGCTGGGCGTGGGCAGCGGACCGTCCCGCCGCGTCGCGGAGACCGCCGCCGCGGGCCAGGCGATCGCGGAGCTCCAGGAACATCCGTCCGGTCCGGTCCGGGTCCTGTGACCGACGCAGACCGGCTGCCCCTGACGAACCCGCTGCCGTTGCCAGCCGCGGCGCGACTGCTGGGCCTCCGACTCCAGGGCTTCAAGTCGTTCGCTGAGCGGACCACCGTCGAATTCGGCGGCGGGATCAGCGCCGTCGTCGGGCCGAATGGTTCGGGCAAGAGCAACCTTGCCGACGCGCTTCGCTGGGCACTCGGCGAGCAGGGCCGGGCGCTGCGCTCGCGCAAGGCGGAGGACGTCATCTGGGCGGGCTCGGAGAAGCGATCGGCCCAGGGCATGGCGGACGTCACGCTCGTCCTGGACAACGCCGATGGCCTGCTGCCGGTCGATTACCAGGTCCTGGAGCTTGGCCGGCGTCTGTACCGATCGGGCGAGAACGAGTACCTGCTCAACAAGCAGCGGATCCGCCTGCGCGATCTCGTCGACCTGCTCGACGGCGCGCACCTGGCGGACAACGCGTTCCTGTTCATCGGGCAGGGCATGGTGGACCAGGCCCTGGCCCTCCGACCCGAGGAGCGCCGCCCGCTCTTCGAGGAGGTCGCCGGGGTCCGACGCCACGAACGCCGTCGTCGCAAGGCGGAGGCCCAGCTGCTCGAGTCCTCGACCAACCTGGCGAGGGTGGAGGACATCCTGGCCGAGCTCCGGCCGCAGGCTCGGCGCCTGGCGGCCCAGGCCGAGCAACAGGCGGACCGGACGAGTGTCGGCGACGAACTCGTGGCGGCCATCCTGGCGGCGACGCACGCTCGCTGGTACGAAGCCGCGCGGCGCTTGACCGATGCCGCGGCCCGGCGAGCCCGGGCCCGGGCCGAAGCGGACCGGGCGATGCACGAGCTGGAAGCCGCCGAATCCGCCGCGTCCGCGCTGGCGCAGGATCTGTCCGTCCGCGCCGCCGCGGTACGCGATCAGCGCGAGGCGCATGACGCGGCCCGCGCGGCGCTGACCACGCTCCAGCTGCGTGACGGGCGGCTCGCCTCGGAGCTGGAAGCCGCGGGGCGCGACGCACAGCGCCTGGACCAGGAACGCACGGCTGCGGAGGCCGAGATCGCTCGTGCCCGACGGGCCCTTGCGATCCCGGTCCGGCGTCGCGACCTGGAGCTCGAAGCGGCCGTGGCCGAAGCCGACCGCGAGTTGGCCGACGCGCTGACCGAACTCGGGACGCTGCGCAGCGCGACTCAGGCACGCGGCGAGGAGCTGGCGGCCCTCCGGCGGGCCGAGACCGCCCGCCAGGCCGGGATCGAGCTCGCCCGGCGCCGGCTGGCCGAATCGGAACGTCGGCTCGGCGAGGAGGGGGCGGCCCTGGCGTCCATCCGAGATCGGGATGCGACCCTCGTGCGACGACACCTCGTGGTCACCGCGGCGCTGGCCGACGCCTACGCTGCTGAGACGGCCGCTGCTACCGAACGTGAGCGTGCCAGGTCTGACCTGGAGACCGCCGAGGCGGAACGGGCTGCCGCCGCTGACCGGACCGCCACGGCCTCGACCGCCGCCGCCGCGCTTCGTGGTCGACTTGATGTCCTCGTCGAGCGCCTGTCCGAGGATGAGCGGCGACCGATCGCCAAGGCGGCCCGGGCCGTCGGCGGGCGCCGCGTGGACGAGGACCTGGTCGTCGACTCGGGCTTGCGAGCGGCGGTGGAGGCCGTCCTTGCCGACCGGGTGCGGGCGTACGTGGTCCCGGTCGATGGTGTTCCGAGACTGGCCGGGGAGCGCGGCACACTCGTCATCCAGGAACGGATCTCGGAGGAACTCGAGGCCCGCGAGGCCGCGACCCGGCGCCTGATCGAGCGGGTCGAGTCGACCGGCGGCGGACGCTTGCTCGATGCTGTCCAGCGTGATGCCGGGGGAGGCGCTCGGCGGCTCCTGGCGCGCGCTGTCTGGTTGCCGGACCTTGCCGAGTGCCTCGCGGTCCAGGTGGTGCTGCCCGGCGGTTGGGTGGCGGTCCCACGGGACGGGTCGGCCGTCGTGGACGACGCAGGGATCGCCCTGGGTGCGCCCGATCCCAGCCTGGAACGACGCGCCGAGCACAGTCGGCTGGCGGCCGATCTTGCCCGGGCGGAGGCCGACCACGGTGCTTCGGACGCCGCTGCCCGATCGGCCGCCGACGCCGCGACGGCCGCGCGGGGGGCCGTGGACACGACTCGCGCGCTGGAGGCACGCACGACCGCGGAACGACGCCGCGCGGAAGACGCGGAACGAGCCATCGCCCGGGAGGTCGAGGCCGTCGGACGCGAACTCGCCTGGACCGAAGCGCAGGTGGCTCGCGCAGAGGCGGAGGTCGTTCGATCGCGTGAGGCACTGCCCAGCGTTCCCGAGCGGGCGCCGGCAGGTGTCGTCGGCAGTGCCGACACCCCGGCCGTGGAAGATGGAGCCCTGGTGAGGTGGCAGGCGCGCGCCACCGAGTTGCGCGACCGGCGAGATCGGCTCGTCGTTCGGTCGGGCGAACTGGACACCGACCGGCGCGTTGCCGAGCAGGCGCGGTCCCGTGCGGAAGGCGCCGTGGCTCAGGCCGAGGCTCGGATCGCCCGCGCGGAGGCCGAAGCGACGGATCTGGCTGCGCGCGCGGACGGTGCCTCCGCGGAACGAGGGTCGCTGCAGGCCGAGATCGCGCGTGTCACGACCGCGGAGAGACAGGCCCGCGACGCGCTTACCGCCCTGCACGCCGCCGACGCCGCCGATCGCGCGCGGTTGACCGAGGCCGAACGTGCCGCATCCGGGGCCCGTGAGGCACTGCGCGCGGCCGATGACCGACTGCGTTCCGCCGATCGTGCCGAGCTCGAAGCGCGACTCGGCATGGAGGGGCTGCGCGAAGGCGTGCTCGTGGAACTCGCGGGCCTCGGCGAACCGGGCCTCGACGGCCTCACGGCTATCGGTGGCGCGATCGTCGATCCGGACGTCGCGCAGCCGGGCGAGATCGAAGGCGATCCTTCGGCGTTCGAATCGGCACTGGATGCCGCGGCCGTCGAGTGGGCAACAACGCCCCCGTCCGATCCACCGCCGGCTGCCGCCGCGCTGGCTCGGTTGCGCCGGCGGTACCACGAGCTTGGTGCCGCCAATCCGTTCGCCGTCGAGGAATTCGCCGAGCTGAAGGTGCGCCTCGATACGCTCGAGACCCAGCATGCCGACCTGCGCTCCGCCATCGGTCGCACGCGAGAGCTGATCGCCGAGCTCGACACGATGATCGCCGACCAGTTCCGGACCACCTTCGATGCCCTGGAAATGGCCTTCGAGCGCCGCTTCGAGCAGCTCTTTGGCGGCGGTTTCGCGCGGCTGTCGTTGACCGATCCGCGCGATCTCGGGGCGACCGGCATCGAGATCTTCGCCCGGCCGCCGGGCAAGAAGGCGCAGGCGCTGGCGATGCTGTCCGGCGGGGAGCGGGCCCTCACGGCCGTCGCGCTCCTGTTCTCCATGCTGGAGGTCCGGCCGGTCCCGTTCTGTGTCCTCGACGAGGTTGACGCGGCGCTGGACGAGGCGAACATCGGTCGCTTCGCCGACGCCCTCCGGAGCCTCGCCGATCAGACCCAGTTCATCGTCATCACCCACAACCGGGGCACCATCGAAGCCGCCGACGCGCTGTATGGCGTGACCGTCGGGGACGACTCGGTCAGCCGGGTCATCAGCCTGCGACTGGACGAGGCCCGCGCCCTCGCGTCGGATCCGGTGCCCGAGCCTGCGTTGGCGGGCTGATGGCGTTCTGGCGCCGGCGGGGCGTCCAGGCCCCAGAACCGCCCCCGCTCCCGTCGGCCCCCGCTCCTCCGCGCGAATCCTTCGAGATCGAAGCATCGCCGGTAGAAGAGGCGCGACCCGCGGCCGACTCGCCGCCCGAGCCGCGGCCGCCCGAACCTGCTTCGCCCGCACCCGCGCCGTTCGATCCGACCGCGTTCCTGGCCGTGGCGCCCACCGGTTCGCTCGACACCGGATTGGAACGGACGCGAAGCACGTTCATCAACCAGCTTCGCGGGTACCTCGGCGATGCCGACGGCCCGCAGTGGGACGACGTCGAAGAGACGCTCATCGCCGGTGACGTCGGCGCCGCCCTCGCGATCGAACTCGTCGAGCGAGCCCGCCGGCGGCGCGATTCGCCGAACGCGGAGTCGGCCATCCGGACCGAGCTCGCGGCCCTCCTGGTCAAGCGCGATCCCGACTGGGCGCCCCGGCCGGCCGCTGCCGGCGGTCCGGCGGTCATCCTCGTGGTCGGCGTCAACGGCACGGGCAAGACGACCACGATCGGCAAGCTCGCGGCCCGGTATGCCGGCGAGGGCCGGGTGTTGATCCTCGCGGCCGCGGACACGTTCCGCGCCGCCGCGATCGACCAGCTCCGCATCTGGGCCGACCGCGCCGGCGTCCCGATGATCGCCCACGCGCCGGGCGCCGATCCGGGCGCCGTCGTCTACGACGCACTGGACGCCGCCGTGGCCCGTGGCGCGGACCTGGTCATCGCGGACACGGCCGGTCGGCTCCACACCAAGTCGAACCTGATGGACGAGTTGAGCAAGATCCGGCGCGTCATCGACAAGCGCCTGCCGGGCGCCGCTCCGGAGACGCTGTTCGTGCTCGACGCCACGACGGGACAGAACGGACTGGCCCAGGCGCGCGCCTTCCACGAGGCGGTCGGGCTGACCGGGATCGTCTTGACCAAACTCGATTCGACGGCCAAGGGCGGGATCGTCTTCGCCATCGAGGATGCCCTCAAGGTCCCGGTCCGCTTCGTCGGGGTGGGCGAGGGCGTGGGCGACCTGCTGCCGTTCGACCCGGATGAGTTCGTCGAGGCGCTCTTCGCCTGACCAGAGCCGAAGGCGTGCCGCTGAGAAGTTCGTGGCCCATCTCGATCATGCCCCAGCTGGCTGATCGCGCTCCGAACCCGCGACGATCTCGGCCGCCGCTCGGTCGTCGGCCGCGGTCCGCTCGTCCGCCGCAGGGAGTTCGCGCAGGATCCGCACGGGGGACCGCCACAGGACCAAAGCCGCGACGAACCCGCCGACCGGCGCCAGGAATGCCGTCGCGCGCAGGCCGATGACCTCGGCCAGCAGACCCGCCCCGAGGGTGACGATCAATTGAGCCGCCACGGCAAGCACCCGGAACGTTGACGCAACCCTCCCGAGCTCGCGATCTCGGGCGAAGGTCTGGCGCACCGATACGTCGGTCACGTCGTAAACCGTCTCGGCCGAATCCGCGATGAGCTGCTGGGCCAGCAGGCAGAGAATGGCCAGGATCGGCAGGCCGGGTGGCGCGAGCGGGATGAACAGGTTGCCGACGCCCGCCAGCAGCGCGGCGGCGATCGCGACCGGCCCGACGCCCCATCGCCTGTTCGCCCGTGTCGCGACCAACGCGCCGATGAACGACGACCCGCCGCCGACCGCCGCGATGAGACCGACGATCGCCGGGCTAAGCCCGAGGTCCTCGAGGGCGAACAGGAAGAAGACCGCTCCGAACACGCCCCACTGCGCGGCGAGCAGCATCTGGGCGATCGCGAACGCGCGAAGCGTCGGGTCGTGGCGGACGAGCCGCAGGCCGTGGCGGATCTCGTCGAGAACGGGCTCCCGATCGGCAACGGCCGGTGGCGGCGCCTCGTCGTGGCGGATGGACAGCAGGAGGACGGCGGACACGAGGTAGGTCACCGCGTTGACGAGGATCGCGATCGGGCCACTCAGCAGCTGGACGAGGATGCCGCTCAGGCCGAAACCGGCGAACTCGGCGACGGACCCGCTGGCGGCCAGCACGCTGTTCGCCTCAACCAGGCGTTTCCGCTCGACCACGGTCGGGAGGTAGGCGTTGTCGGCGGCATCGAAGAACGCGGTCAGCACCGCGGTCAGCCCTGCGACCACGAGCAGGTGCCAGAACGTCAACGCGCCGAGCACGAACGCGGTCGGGATCGACGCGAGCAGGACCGCTCGACCCACGTCGGCCCAGATGAGGACCGGTCGCCGCTGGAGTCGATCGACCCACGCGCCCGCGACGAGGGCGACGACCAGCGTCGCGCCGAGGTCGATGCTTCGAAGCACGGCGACCTCGATGGCGCCGGCACCGATCGTCAGGATCGCGAGCAGGGGCAGCGCGATCCGGGTCACGAGGGAGCCAAAGATCGAGACGGTCACCGCCGCCCACACGCGTACGAAGGCCTGGTTGCGCCAGAGCGGCGAGGCCAATGGATTGCGCACGACGGCGGAGCATAGCCCAGCGGTGCGTCCTCATGGACCCTGCGCTAAACTGCCCACGCCTCGGTGCGTCAGAACTCGCGCACCACCGACTCGGAGCGCGGTCTCGACGACGGGCTCTCCTCGGCCGGCCGCACCAAGATGACGGAGTCCTGACCGGACCGTGTTCGATACCCTCAGCGAGCGCCTTCGCAAGACTCTCGGCAACCTGACCAGCCGCGGCCGGATCAGCGAGGCGGATGTGGACATCGCGATGCGCGAGGTCCGGATGGCGCTGCTCGAGGCAGACGTCAATTTCAAGGTCGTCAAGGACTTCATCACCCGGGTCCGGGCGAAGGCCGTCGGCGCCGATGTCCTGCAGAGCCTGACCGCCGGCCAGCAGGTCGTGAAGATCGTCCATGACGAGCTGATCGACTTGCTCAGCGCGGGCGACCGGGTCTTCCACCTGTCGGGCAATCCCGCCGTCGTGGCCATGGTCGGGCTGCAGGGTTCGGGCAAGACGACGTCCACCGCGAAGCTCGCCCGGCACATCGTCAAGACCGGACGCCGTCCGTTACTCGTCGCCGCGGATCCCTACCGACCGGCCGCCGCGGACCAGCTCGAGACTCTCGGTCGCCAGTTGGACATCCCGGTCTACCGGGCCCCCGTGGGCACGTCCGTGCCGGACATCGCACGCCATGGGATCGAAGCGGCTCGGCGCCAGGTCCGGGACGTGGTCATCCTCGATACTGCCGGCCGGCTCAGCCTGGACGAGGCCCTGATGGCCGAGATCGCCGCGGTCAACGCGGCCGTCCGACCGATCGAGACGCTGCTCGTCGTGGATGCGATGACCGGCCAGGAAGCGGTCGGTGTCGCCCAGGCGTTCGTGGCGGCCGTGCCCGTGACCGGCCTGATCCTGACCAAGATCGACGGCGACGCGCGCGGCGGCGCGGCCCTCAGCATCTCCGCGGTGACCGGCGTACCGGTCAAGTTCCTGGGCACCGGCGAGAAGACGGACGCCCTGGAGGTCTTCCACCCGGATCGCCTCGCCGGTCGGATCCTCGGCATGGGCGACATGCTGACGCTTGTCGAGCGGGCGCAGGAGACTTTTGACGCCAACCAGGCGCAGAAGATGGAAGAGAAGCTGCGCAAGGCGAGCTTCACCCTCGAGGACATGCTGGAGCAGCTCCAGCAGGTCCAGAAGATGGGCCCCATCGGCCAGATCATGTCGATGATCCCGGGGATGGGCAACATGGCCGGCGAAGCGCAGGCCGCCGTCGACCGCGGCGACCTCAAGCGGACCGAAGCGATCATCCGGGCGATGACCCCCGCGGAGCGTCGCGATCCGACCATCCTCAACGGTTCCCGACGCCGTCGCATCGCGGCGGGATCGGGCACGAACCTGCCGGAGGTCAACCGGCTGGTCAAGCAATTCGGTGACATGCAGAAGCTCATGAAGCAGTTGGCCGGGGGCGGTCGCCGCGGCGCGGTCGGCAGCCTCATGGGACGGCGTTGAGCGCCGGGGGAGGATGACACCATGACGAACCTCGACCAGGGACAGGACCCGATGTTCGGTCCGGACGTGGACACGACGACGACGAGGACGATCACGACCCCGGAGGTGACGGATCCGACCCAGGGCCGCGGCCCGGCCCGACCAGCTCGGCGCCGCTGGCTCATCGCCGGTAGTGCGATCGCCCTGGTCGCCGTCCTCTCGGCCGTCGCCCTGATGACCCTCACCGGCTCAGCGCCTCCGGCGACCGTCATGGGCTACGTCCCACCGAACAGCGTCATGTACGGCGAGGTCCGCCTGGACCTGCCGGGAGACCAGCGACAGCAGGTCGGTGCCTTCCTCTCCAAGTTCCCGGGCTTCGCCGACCAAGCCGCCCTGGAGACGAAGCTCGATGAGGTCCTCGATCGGATCGTCGGTGAGGCGTCGGCGAACGAGCAGACCTTCACCAGGGACATCAAGCCGTGGTTCGACGGCCAGGTCGCCTTTGCCATGGGCCCCCTGCCAGAGGCCTCCACGTCCGATGACCCGGCGGCGATGGCCGCGGCGAGTCGCGGCCTCGTCCTCCTCTCGATCAAGGATCCGGCGCTCGCCCGAGTCTGGTTCGACGCTGCGATCGCCAAGGCCGGCGCGACCGGAACGAAGGAGTCGTACGGCGGGACGGACCTGACCGTGTTCAGCGCGAACGGCGGTCCCGGCGTCCAGGCGGCCTTCGCCATCGTCGGCGGCAAGGTCGCCGTGGCCGGGGACCTCGCATCGGTCAAGGCGGCGGTGGACACGAAGGGTGCGTCGGGCCTTGCCCAGGCGCCGGGATTCGCGGCCGCCACGGCCGCGTCCTCGACGGATCATCTCGGGTTCGTCTACGTCGGTCTGCGGTCGATCATCGATCGAACCGCCCAGATGGCCGGGTCGGCCGGTGGTGGTGCATCGGCCATGCCGGTCAGCCAGGCGATGCTCGCGCTCGTGCCGGAGTGGACGGCGTTCCG
>JACCVB010000085.1 GCA_013698385.1 Chloroflexota bacterium | reverse complement strand
GTCCCGGCGGCGTCGCGAGTCGTGAGAAGCAGCCCCAGCGGCGCAGCTGCGACCAGGATGCCCTCGTTGACCCGCACGGCACCGGGCCGTTCCTCCAGCTGCTTACAGAGGTCCTCGGCCGTGTGGGAGTCCAACGGGATCGCCAGCAGGACCGTGGGACCGCGGCCGAAGACTCCGACCGGCGAGGTGGTCGCTCCTCGGGCCGGTAGCCCAGCGAGCTGGGTCGGAGGTGTCGCGTCGGAGAAGCGGTCGACCGCCGCAGCGAGGTCCACGTCGGCGTCGAAGCGCAGATTCGCGTCCGGTGGAGGCGTGAAGGCCAGGTCCGTGTCGTCGGGCGCGTCGATCTCGAGATCCTCGAACGTGCTGGACAGCGCCGGCGTGGTCGTGCCTTTGGCGAAGATCTCGACCGTCAGTGGCAGACCGGACCCCCCGTCGACGTACACGTCCACCCGGCCGACTGAGCTGCGGGGGGTGTTCGGGACCAGTCTCAGCCCAAGTGCGTCGTGTCCTGCGACACGGCGTGACGGCAGCCGGGTCAGCTCGTCCGGCCGGGCCTGCGCCAGTGCCCATCGGGCGAGCTCGGGCGGCAGCAGGTCCCGGGTGTCGGGAAGGCGCACCGTTGCGTCCGGGATCAGGGTCGCGTTCTTGGACTCATAGACCCAGCGCACCATGCGGTCGCCGTCATGGACCAGGTCGGTCTCACCCGTGGGACGAAGGGTGGCGACCCGCCATACCGCCGGGTCCTGCCACCACACCCTGACCCGGTTGGTCGTCCCGAGCAACTTGGCGAGCCCGGACAGCTGCTCGGCATCGGGAAAGGAGACGGTGCCTCTGGTCCGGACGAGTCCGGTGTAGGACAACGACCGGGCTTCGACGATGCGCTGGAGGAGAGCGCCGGCAGGGACGTCCGACGCCGGCACCGGACGCGCACGCACCAGCATCGGCATCGCCACGAGGAGCAGCGAACCGATGAGCACACACCACCAACGCAGGGCAGCCGTCATGGAGCCACCGTACGTCGCTGGCACCTCAGGCTTCGACGGTGGAACCGTCCTGGACGTTCTCGCGCACCCAGTCGACGATCGAGGTGGTCGTCGCCCCGGGAGTGAACACCTCGGCCACCCCGATCTCGCGAAGCAGCGGGATATCGTCCTGCGGGATGATGCCGCCGCCGATCACCACGATGTCGCGGGCGTCGCGAGCGTCGAGCAGCTGGATCAGCTTCTTGAAGATGGTCATGTGTGCCCCGGAGAGCACCGACAACCCGATGACGTCAGCGTCCTCCTGGAGAGCGGTCTCGACGATCTGCTCGGGAGTCTGATGCAACCCCGTGTAGATCACCTCGTGCCCGGCGTCGCGCAGCGCGCGGGCGATCACCTTGGCACCGCGGTCGTGCCCGTCGAGCCCGGGCTTGGCCACCACGATCCGGATCCGAGCCACCATGAACACCCACCGCCCTTCTCGCCAATGCCTCATCGCAGCCTAGCCGAGACACTCGCACCGGAAGGACTGACGCGTCACCCGGGAAAACCTGGCGCATCGAGCTCTTGCGCTGGATGTGTGGGGCAGCTCGTCCGGGCAGGTGTAAGCCCGGATCCACCGCTCGATGCCGTCCGATGATGGGGTTCGGCGTGCCGTGACGTGCAGACGCCCTTCGTGCGTTGAGAATTGGTCTTGCGAGAGAACAATCAGCAACGACACAGAAGGGCATCTGTCAGGTGCGAGCATCTCATGACTTGTCCAGGGTCTCGGTGAGCTTCACCGAGAAGAATCTGATCCCGAACGCGGGCCTGCTCCTGGCTGCGGTGCTGGCGCAGCGGATCGGGCTGGGCGAGGTCGTCGACCAACGACTCCAGCTGGCCGAGCACGCAGCGAGCAGCGGCGCGAAGGCGTTGACGGTGATCGGGTCGATGCTTGCCGGCGGGGACAGCATCGATGACACCGCCCTGCTCCGGACTGGCGCGGCGGTCCAGTTGTTCGATGGCACCCGGGCACCCTCGACGGTCGGGTCGTGGCTGCGGGCACACAAGTGGTCCAACGTGCGCCAGCTCGACGCGGTCAGCCGCGAGCTCCTGGCACGGCTCTGGGCGGCCGGCGCCGGCCCGGACGACTTGTCCGGGCCGTTGACGATCGACCTGGACTCCTCGATCGTGCCGGTCTACGGCCGCGGCAAGCAGGGTGCGGCGTTCGGTTACACCAAGGTGCGTGGCTACCACCCGCAGCTCGCGACCTGTGCCCAGACCGGGATGGTGCTGTTCAGCCGGCTGCGTGGCGGTTCGGCGGGTGCGGCCCGGGGTGCGAAGTCGTTCCTGACCGAGACCGTGTCCCGGGTCCGTGACGCTGGCGCGAGCGGGCAGCTCACTGTCCGCGCCGACAGCGCCTTCTACAGCCGCGCCGTGCTCGGCACTGCGGTCAAGCACGGCGTGGACTTCTCGGTCACCGCCCGGCAGGACAAGAAGGTCCGAGCCGCGATCGAGGCCATCGACGAGGACGCCTGGGCGCCGATCCCGTACTGGCTCTCCACCCCGGAGGTCTCCGGTGCCGACGTCGCCGAGACCACCTACACCGCGTTCTCCGGCAAGGACGCCCTCGAGGTCCGGCTGATCGTGCGCCGGGTCCGGCCTACCCCGGGCAGCCAGCTGGCCTTGTTCACCACCTGGGACTACCACGCGTTCGTCACCAACCGCCCCGGCGATGTTCTCCAGATCGAGGCCGACCACCGTCGCCACGCCGTCGTCGAGCAACGCATCGCCGAGCTCAAGAGCGCCGGCCTCGCGCACCTGCCCTCAGGGAAGTTCATGGCCAACGCCGCCTGGCTCGCCCTGGCCGTGATGGCCCACAACCTCGGCCGCGCCGTCGGACGCCTCGCCGGCCCCGATCTCCACACAGCCACCGCGAGCACCCTGCAACGGCGGATCTTCACCGTCCCCGGACGCCTGGTCCACAGCGGACGACGCCGACATCTACGACTACCCGCCGCCTGGCCCTGGGCACACGCCATCGAGCAAGCACTCGTGAACATCCAGGTGATCCCGCTCCGCTGCTGAGGATCAACCCCCGCCCCAACGACCAGGACCCCGGAGAAGCCGGAAGACCGGCAACTCACGCACGCCCTGACCCCTGCGACATCGACTCGACCGCGCATCCCGGTCCCGACACCTACCTCACCAAGTCAGACGGTGGATCCGGGCTTAGCCGCGCTGTCCGTCGACATCCGTTCACAGCAGCTCGGCAGAATCATCTGCGGAATCCCTGCGGAATCTGGCCGATTTCGAGGCAACGGAAAGGGCCCCTGACGCTGCGTTCCCGCAGGTCAAGGGCCCTTTCGGGTCTACGACGAGTCTTAGATGTCGTAGTAGAGCTCGTTGTATCCCTGCGGTATTGGCTGGTGTTGTGCGGTATTGAAAAGCACCGCTGACCTGGGCAAACGCCAGATGTCGTGGTTGGTGCGTACTACGACAAGTTGGCTCGTGACGGATCTCCTGCGGTATCACTGCGGTATTTGGCGAGGTCGCTGACGAGGATCGCGTCGGCCTTAACA
>JACCVB010000050.1 GCA_013698385.1 Chloroflexota bacterium | reverse complement strand
CAGGATGAGCGCTCCCGACACGGGCTTCGCCACCGAGTAGATGAAGAACAGGACGGGGTCCGTCCAGTTCGCCTCCATCTGCCAGCCGATCAGCGCCGCGGTCCGAAAGCTGCTCCAGACATCGCGGGCACCACGGCCGCGCGTTCGAGCGCGGTCGAAGCCACCCCAGTCCGGCGAACCAAGGCCGACAAGGTCCTTCGGCTCGTCTGTCGACTCGCTCACTGCCAGCGCACCGATAGACGACCTTCCCGGCGAGCGCGTCGCTCCAGGGTCCGGAGCATCCAACGGGCAGCGACGAGGAAGACCACGGTCATGACCACGAGGATCAAAGCCTCGACCTCGGGGGGCGGTGTGCCGATCGGGAAGTTCGCCCCGATGAACGCCAGTTGACGCATCGCGTCAAGACCGACCGCCAGCGGGATCGTCGCGAGAGCCAGCGCTCCGAGCAGTCCTAGGCGCGCGACAGGGAAATTCAGTCCGGACACGAAGTAGACCGGCTCGGTGAACAGCTGGCTCATCTGGAACGCTTCTCGGCCCCACACCAGGAACAGGCTCGCGAGCATCATCCCCAGGCCGTACAGCGCGGCCAGGGTCAGGAAGAAGACGGCGAGGAGCAGCAGCCACTGGTCGATCGCAAAGCGGACCTCGTACAGGAGCGAGGCGACGGCCAGCACGATGACGGCCCGCGTCGAACTCATGACCATGCCGCCGAGGGCCATGCCGAAGAGCACGCTCATGATGGACATGGGGGCCGCGAAGTAGAGCTCCAGGTTTCCCTGGCTCTTCTCCCACCAGAGCTGGCTCGCCATCATCCAGATGACGTTCAGCCAGAAGGCGGTCATCGCGCCGCCGAGGACGACGAAGCCGATGTATTCGGGCGGCGCGCGAAGTGCGCGATAGACGAACACGAACGTCGACGTTGACAGGAATGGGAGCAGGACTTCGAAGAAGACCCACGACTTCTCCCGGAACAGGCCGTGGACCCGCGGGTAGGCCCGACCACCCACGGCCCGCAGGTTCGTCAGGAGGACCTGACGCGGGGTCCATGCAGCAGCCGCCTGTGGGCTGACGGTCCGTCGGAACTCGTAGACCGACATTCAAGCGGCTCCGGCCGTGCCGCCCGGCCCACTCGCCTCGGCGGCGTCGGGGTCGTCAAAGCCGCGCCCGACGAGCTCGACGAAGACGTCCTCGAGCGAGGGCTCCGACTTGCGCAGGGCCACGATGTGCGAGCCGAGGTCGCCGAGCGCACCGACCACGCTGGCCAGGATGCCGTCCTGGGCGAGCGCGAGGTTGAGGCCGACGGTCTGGCGATCCACGGGTCCACCATCGGCGGCCGCCGGCGCCACGGAAAGGACCCCCGGAAGCAATGCCAGGGCGGCCGCGCCTCCGGCGTCGAGGTGATCGAGCTCGACCCGGAAGATCGACTCGCGCTGAACGCGCCGTTTCAGTTCCTCGGGCGTGCCGATGGCCAGGATCCGCCCGTGGTCCACGATGGCGATCCGGTCGCACAGCTCGTCTGCCTCGGCCATGTAGTGCGTGGTGAGCAGCACGGTCCGTCCGAGGACCGCGGCCTTCCAGGCCGAGACCAGCTCGCGGACCTGGCGAGCGGCCGCCACATCCAGGCCGAGCGTCGGTTCGTCGAGGAACAGGATCCATGGGTCGTTGAGCAGGCCGCGCGCGATGTTCATCTTCTGGCGTTGGCCGGTGGAGAGGGTGCTGACCCGTTGCTCCCGCTCGGCGCCCATCCCGACGGCGTCGACGAGCTCATCGACCCGCCGCCAGCCATCCGAGCGCGACAGGCCGTAGAACTGGCTGAACATCCAGAGCTGTTCGCGGACGGTCAGGATGCCGTAGCCCGATTGTTCGCCGCCCGCCACCATGTTCATGATCCGCCGTATCTGCGTCTCCTCGCGCGAGACGTCGAACCCGAAGATGCGGGCCGTTCCCTCGCTTGGCAGGAGCAGGGTGGTGAGGATCTTGATGAGCGTGGTCTTGCCCGCGTCGTTGGGTCCCAGCAGGCCGAAGAATTCGCCGGGCGCGACCTCCAGGTCGACGTGCTCCAGGGCCACGACAGGCGTCGGCTTGACCTTGTAGATCCGTCGCAGGCCGCGCGCCTCGATGGCGGGCGGGGCGGGCGGCCCGGTCGGGCTGGGAGTGGGCGTGGCGGGAATGGCCATGGCGATCGTCAACGAGCCAGGGGACGCGCCGCGAGGCTGAGGGCGAGTTCCCCGGCAACGCGCGCGTCATTGATGATGAGAGCGGTGTTGGCCCGCACGGAAGCGCCCTCGGTCAGCGTCGCGATCCGGGCCAGGAGCCAGGGCGTCAGGGCGGGTCCGCCGATGCCGGCCACGTCCGCGTCGGCGACCGCCCGCTCGACCGCGTCCCGGGCCGCGTCATCGGGGAGTGCCGCCTCGGCCGGCACCGGCACGCACACGAGCACGCCCCCTCCCAGTCCCAGGGCCAGGTGTGCCGCGACGGCAGCCGCGGCAGCATCGATGTCCTTGACGACGTGCGGTGCCGCGATCCCGGAGGACCGGGCGTAGAACCCGGGCAGGTCCGCCTGGCCCACTGAGATGACCGGCACGCCCTGGGTCTCGAGATACTCCAGGGTCGCCGGCACGTCCAGGATCGCCTTCGGTCCGGCACAGACGACGGCCATCGGCGTGCGGCCCATCTCCTCGAGATCGGACGAGATGTCGAACGACGGCCCCCGACCGCGCGCGTTCACGGTCAGTGCCCCGCGGTGCACGCCGCCGATGCCGCCCGTCGCGAAGACCTGCACACCCGCCGCGTGGGCCGCGATCATCGTGGCCGAGACCGTCGTCGCGGCCCAGCCGCCTTCGGCCAGGGCGACCGCCAGGCTCGGCCGGGCCGCCTTGCGCACGGAGCCTTCGGGCGCCGTCGCGAGCGCTTCCAGCGCCTCGGCCGTCAATCCGACCAGCAGCCGGCCATCGCGGATGGCCACGGTCGCAGGTACCGCGCCGGATGCGCGAACGGCGGCCTCGGAGGCCGACGCGACCTCGAGATTGTGCGGGTACGGGAGGCCGTGGCTGATGAGCGTCGACTCGAGCGCCACCACGGGCCGCCCTTCGGCAAGCGCCTGGACGACCTCCGCGGCCACGTCGAGTCGAGCGGTCACACCGAGTGGGACGGACATGCTCCAAGCGTACCGCCGCCGCTACGCTAGCACCCGATGATGCCTTCCCGACGTTCGATGACCCCGGCCGACCTGCGCCGGGTCGTGGTCGTCGAGGAGCTCGATCTCTCGTCCGACGGACGCCTGGCGGTGGTGGCGCGACGGTCGATCCAGGGCGATCGCCTACTTGGGCACCTGTTCGCGCTCCGGCTGGACGGGCGGTCGTGCCGAGGCCGCAGGCGCTCACCCGCGCGACCGTCCTCTGGCGCGGATCGCCGCTACGCAACGTGACATCGATCCGCACGCCGTTGCTCCTGCTCCAGGCGGAGAGCGACCTGCGCTGCCCGCCCCAGGACAACGAGCAACTCTTTCATCGCCCTGCGTCACCTTCGGGCGGACGGTGGAGTACGTCGTCTATCCCGACGAGTCGCACACCTATGCGTCCAGCGGTCGACCGGACCGGCGGATCGACCGGATGACTCGCATGCTCGACTGGTTCGACCCGCTACCTGCGCTGACGCGCCGACGAACGCGGACGAACGCTCAGCGGCCGGTGGCCGGCACTCTGGCCAGGGGCAGCTCAGGACGAGCCATGGAGAGTTGACGGGCGGCTGCGCGGTGGCCGGACAGCGCCGCGCGTTGGAGCGCAGCCGCCGGTGATCGGCCCGCGGATCGCGCAGCGAACCAGCCGACCAGGAAGCCGGCGTCGAACGCGTCGCCGGCCCCGGTCGTGTCGTTCGCGGCCACGCTGACCGTGGCCACCTCGAAGCGCAACTGTCGCTCGCCCTCGCACAGCAGGACGGTCGCGCCCTGGGCGCCGCGCTTGATGACGGCCGCCGGCGCGATCTCCAGGAGCGCATCGATGAACCGGCGCCCGGCGAGTGCCTCCGCTTCGGCGGCCGTCGCGAAAAGCAGGTCGGGCCGGATGTCTGTTATGAGCGCTCGGGCGGCCCTCCGGCCATGCGCGAGCAGCGGCCCCACCGAGGCCAGGTCAACGCTGATCATGGCCCCGGCTTCCCGAGCCAGGCCCACGGCGCGCCGGCCGGCCAGACCCAGGGGTTCCCCAAGGAGCGAGTAGACCGGCAGATGCAGGCCGTCGGTTCCGGCGAACCAGGCCAGCCGCAGGTCGCCCGGCGTCAGCTGGTCGGCAGCGCCCCGGTCGGCGACGAAGGACCGCTCACCGTCCGGCGTCACGAGGACGCCGATGCGACCCGTGCGGGCCCCGGCGATGCGGGCGATGCGGGCCGCCACGCCGTCCGAGCGGACCGCGTCGACGAGCGCCCGGCCCGCAGCATCGCGCCCGACAGAGCTGATCAGGGTCGTCCGCGCACCAAGGCGGGCCAGCCAGCGGGCCGTATTCGCCGCCGAACCGCCCTGGACGAGGCTGACCCGACCCGGGACGTCCGTGCCGACTTCCAGGGCTCGGTCGGCCGCCAGCACGACATCGATCATCAGGTCGCCCAGGACGACGACGCGGGCGGGAGCTGGGCCGGACCGGGCGCGTGGACCGGGTCGTCGGGGTCTGGACGGACGCGGCGGTCGGAGGGTCGGCATCGCCGCCGAGCATAGGGCACGGCGCGACCTACAATGGCCGCCCACCCAGAGCCACCCGAGCGGAGCCCACCCCATGACCGCCGTCAAGCCCGATCTCGACCGCCTGGCCATCGACACCATCCGAACCCTGTCCATCGACGGCGTCCAACAGGCGAATTCGGGGCATCCCGGCGCGCCGATGGGGGCCGCCCCGATGGCCTACACGCTCTGGACACGCTTTCTGCGCCACGCCCCGACCCACCCCGACTGGCCGGATCGCGACCGGTTCGTGCTCTCCGCCGGGCATGCCTCGATGCTGCTCTATTCGCTCCTCCACCTGACCGGCTACGACGTGACCCTTGAGGACCTCAAGTCGTTCCGGCAATGGGGCTCGCGGACCCCCGGCCACCCGGAATCCGGTCTCACACCGGGTGTCGAGGCGACCACCGGCCCGCTCGGCCAGGGGTTCACGAATGCCGTGGGGATGGCCGTCGCGGAGCGTCGACTGGCGGCCGAATTCAACGGCGACGGGCATTCGATCGTCGATCATCGGACGTTCGTCATCGCCAGCGACGGAGATCTCCAGGAAGGCATCGCGTCGGAGGCAGCGAGCCTGGCCGGCCACCTGCGCCTCGGCAAGCTCATCGTCCTATACGACGACAACGGGATCCAGCTGGACGGTCCGACGGCGATGGCCTGGTCGGAGTACGTTCCTGCGCGGTTCGATGCGTACGGCTGGCACACCCACCGAGTGGAGGACGGGAACGACGTCGCCGCGATCGAAGGGGCGATCGAGGCCGCGCTAGCGGACGAGCGGCCCAGCCTCATCGCAGTCCGGACCCACATCGGCTTCGGCAGCCCGAACAAGCGGGACTCGCAGAAAGCCCACGGCGCGCCGCTGGGACCGGACGAGGTTCGTCTCACCAAGGAGGCCTATGGCTGGGATCCGGACAAGTCCTTCTTCATCCCGGACGACGCGCTGGCCGTGTTCCGGGCCGCGGTCGGCGCCGGAGAAGACCTGGTCGCCAAGTGGCGAACCCGCGTCCATGCCTATGCCGAAGCGAATCCGAAGCAGGCCGCCGCGCTGCGCCGACGCGTCTCCGGGACGCTAGCCGATGGCTGGGATCGCGGCCTCCCGACCTACGAGACCGGGACCGAGGTGGCCACCCGGAACGCGTCACAGGATTCGATCCAGGCATTGGCCGCGACGGTGCCCGAGTTGTTCGGTGGCGCCGCGGACCTGTCCGAGTCCAACCTGACCGACGTCAAGGGCGAGCCCAACTTCGGCGCGGAGGAGGCGGGCCGGAACCTCCGGTTCGGCGTCCGCGAGCACGCCATGGGCGGCATCGCCAACGGCATCGCGTACCACGGCGGCTTCATCCCGTACGACGCCACGTTCCTCACCTTCAGCGACTACATGCGCGGGTCCGTCCGACTGTCCGCGCTGG
>JACCVB010000036.1 GCA_013698385.1 Chloroflexota bacterium | reverse complement strand
GTCCTGCATCGGCTCGACGTTCCGATCACGTTCGGGTCGTGGGTCATGCGCCACCGCGAGTTCGCCCTCGTCCGGATCGATGCCGAGAGCGGCCTGCGCGGGTTCGCCTACTGCCTGACCCGCGACGGGCCACTGGGCGCCCTCGTGGCCCGGACGATCGCGCCGGTCTACGTCGGCCGGCCGGTGGATGACCCGGGCGGCTCGTTCCACGCGGCGCTGTGGACGAACAACGCGATCCACGCGGCCGGGCTCGGGATGCGTGCCCTGTCCGTCGTCGACGTCGCGGCGTGGGACCTCGCGGCAAAGGCGGCCGGCCGCAACATGACCGAGTTCCTGGGCGGCAAGCGCGTCCCGATGCCGGTCACCGGCATCGTCGGCTACCCGCCGTCCATCTCGCCCGCCGCGACGGTCGAGCAGATCGCCGACCTCTGGGCGAAAGGCTGGCGTCGGTTCAAGCTGCCGATCGCGCCGACGCCGGACGGATCGATCGCCCGCCTGCGCGCCGCCCGCGAGGCATTCCCCGATGCCTGGCTCGGGATCGACAACAACTTCTTCAGCAAGACCGCGGCGGACGCGATCGAATTCGGTCGGCGGCTGGACGGGCTGGAGCTCGGCTGGTACGAGGACATCGTCCCGCCCGGCGACGCCGCCATGGTCGCCGAGATCCGGGCGGCCATCGACACCCCCGTGGCCATGGGCGACGAGCAGGGCGGTTCGTACCATCCGGAGGCGCTCCTGCGCGCCGACGCGGTCGATGTCCTGCGCATCGACGCCACGACGAACGGCGGGATCACCCGGCTCCGACCGATCGTCGCGCGCGCCATCGCGGCGGGCGTGCGGGTCGCGCCGCACATGTTCCCGCACGTCCACTCGCAGGTCCTGGCCGCCCTCGGTCGGACCGAGGCCCCGATCGAATGGGGCATCCCGGGCACGGGCGTCCACCCGATGGACGACAGCCTCGCCCAGCCGGTCGTGCGCGACGGCCTGATGGATCCGCTGCCGGACCTGCCGGGCCTCGGGACCCTCGTGGATCCGACCTGGATCGCGACCCAGCAGGTCAGCGATCCCGACCGACTGCTCGACGACCTCTAGACGACAGGAGCGCACCGCATCGCCATGGCAGCCATCACGAAAGCGCACCACATGGGCCTCCAGGTCGCGGACCTCGACCGTTCCGTGGCGTTCTACCGTGACACGCTGGGCTTCGAGATCATCTTCGCCTGGAACCCGCAGGCGCCCTACATCCGCGAACTGGTCGGTTATCCTGAGGCGGACATCCACGCCGCGATCCTGCGCCTGCCGGGCACGGACGTCGTCCTGGAGCTGCTCGACTACCGGAACGTGGAACGAACGGCGGTGGACACGCGAACGGCGAACCCGGGTACCGCCCATATCGCGTTCTTCGTCGACGACCTGGACACGCTCTACGCGGACCTCGTGAGGAAGGGGGTCCGGTCCGTCTCGCCGCCGGTCACGCCGACGATCGGTCCGAACGAGGGTGGTCGCGCGGTCTACCTGATCGATCCCGACGGGATCCGGGTGGAGTTGATCGAGACCCGCCGTTCGTTCGCCGACTATGCCGCCGAGCAGGCGTCGCCGGGCCATGACTGACGACGATCGACCGCCCGAGGGCGCGTTCCCGCCCGGCCCGCTCGCGGGCCTGCGGGTGATCGACGCCGGGGTCCTCTTCGCGGGCCCGGTCATCGGCACGTTGCTGGCCGACTTCGGCGCGGACGTGATCAAGGTGGAGCACCCGCGCGGCGACGCGCTACGCACGCTCGGCTGGAAGAAGAACGACGTCTCGTTATGGTGGGCGTTCGTCAGCCGCAACAAGCGCTTCACCTCGATCGACTTCAGCAAGCCGGAGGGCGCGCACCTGCTGCGCGAGCTCGCCACCGGCGCGGACGTCCTGATCGAGAGCTACCGGCCGGGCACGATGGAGCGCTGGGGGATCGGTCCCGAGGTGCTCCACGCGCTCAACCCGAAGCTCGTCATCGTCCGGACCTCGGGGTTCGGGCAGACCGGGCCATACTCGCCGCGACCGGGCTTCGGCACGGTGGCCGAGTCGATCAGCGGCTACGCCCACATCAACGGCCAGCCGGACGGCCCACCGACCCTCCCCCCGTTCGCCCTGGGGGACGGCGTGGCCTCGCTGTTCGGGACGTTCGCCACGATGTTCGCGCTCTACCATCGCGATCAGCACCAGGCGCCCGGGCAGGTCATCGACCTCGCCATCTACGAGCCCCTGTTCTGGCTGCTCGGCCCGCAGGCCCTCGTCTACGACCAGCTCGGCTACGTCCAGGGAAGGACCGGCAGCAGCACGGAGTGGACCGCGCCGCGCAACGCCTACCAGTCGTCCGACGGCAAGTGGCTCGGCCTGTCGGCCAGCTCGCAGTCGATCGCCGAGCGGGTCATGCGCCTGGTCGGTCACCCGGAGGTCATCGATGAACCGTGGTTCGGCGACCACAGCGGCCGGGTCGAGCACCAGAAGGAGCTGGATCGGCTGATCGGCGGCTGGATCGCCCAGCACACCCGGGCCGAGGTGCAGGCCGCCTTCGAGGAGCAGGAGGCGGTGATCGGGCCGATCTACTCCATCGCCGACATCTTCGAGGACCCGCAGTACCGGGCGCGCGAGACGATCACCACGGTCGATGACCCCATTTTGGGGCGAGCGCGAGTGCAGAACGCGATCCCGCGCCTGGTGGATACGCCCGGGCGGGTCCGCCACCTGGGTGGGGACCTCGGCCAGGACAATGAGGCGATCCTGCGCGACGAGCTGGGCCACACGGACGCCGAGCTCGCGGCCTGGCTGGCGAGCGGCGTCATCGGCCGGGCGCCGGCGCGGACACCGGTCTGATCGCGCGCCCGGGAGTCGACTACGCTAGCCGCCCAGGCGGACGGAGGAGGCGATCGACGTGGCGACCTTGAAGGACGTCGCAAGGCTGGCCGAGGTGGACCCCTCCACGGTGTCGCGCGTCCTGCGCGGCGATCCGGTCCAGGCCGTCCGACCGGAGACGCGTGACCGGATCCTGGCCGCCTCGCAGCGATTGCACTACCGGCCGAACGCCCTGGCGCGAGGGTTGCGGACCCGCCGCACGGACACCCTCGGCCTGATCATCCCGAGCCTCGAGAACGTCGGCTTCAGTGAGGTCACCCACGGGATCCAGGCGGCGGCTGCGGCGGCGGGCCGACTGGTCGTGGTCGTGGAGGCGGAGGCGCTGGAGCGGGCCGGCGGGGAGGGCGACGCGGAAGAGCTCTACTCGCGCCTCATAACGGACGGCCGGGTGGATGGCCTGATCGTGGCCTTCGCGACGCTCGATGACCACCTCGTGACGCAGCTGGCCGAACGCGGGATCCCGCTCGTCCTGGTCAACCGGCGAACGGCCGGCGTTCATGGGTCCGTGGTAGTGGACGACGAACGAGGCAGCGCCATCGCCATCGAACACCTGGTCGGCCTCGGGCATCGCCGGATCGGCTATGTCGGGCTTGCCGCCGAGACGGATACCGCTCGTCGCCGGGAACACGGGTTCCGGACGGCGGTCGGGGCGGCTGGTCTGACCCCCCGGTCCGACTGGATCGTCAGCGGGGCGCCGACCCTGGCGGGGGGCAAGGGCGCCGTGGCGTCCATCGTCCGGCTGGACCCGTCGGACCGTCCGACGGCCCTGTTCGTGGCCAGCCTGCTCGGCGCCATCGGCGTGCTGGCAGGGATCCGCGAGGGCGGGCTCCAGGTGCCGGACGAGATGTCCATCATCGCCTTCAACGACCACGAACTCGCCGCCCACCTGGACCCGCCACTGACCACGGTCCGCATGCCCAACTTCCGGATGGGCGCCGAGGCGGTCAACCTCCTGCTCGAGGCGATCGAGGGCCAGGATCATCGCGACCTCGTGATCGATGAGGCACCGGAGGTCATCATGCGCGGATCGACCCGGGGGATCTGATCGCGTCCGGCGGCGCTCGCCGCGGGCCTCCCGGCGACCCCGCTCAGGGGAATAGTTCGCCCAGCGTCACGACGCGATCGTCGCCCAGTCCCCCGGAGCCTCGATGAGGCGCTTGAGTGTGCCCAGGAAACCGGCAGCCCCCACCCCGTCGACGACGCGATGATCGGACGAAAGCGTCGCGGTCATCATCCGGCGCACGACCACGTCGCCGTCGCGCACGACTGGACGCTCGATGGTCCGGGCGGTGGCCAGGATCGCGACCTGGGGCGGCGTGATGATCGCCGTGAACGCCGTCACCTCGAACATCCCGAGGTTGGACAGGGTGAAGGTGCCCTCGCCGATCTCCGGGGCACGCAGCTTGCCGGCCCGCGTCCGGGTCACGAGATCCGCGAGGCCCTGAGCGAGGTCCGCCACGTCGCGCTCCCGACAGTCGAGCAGCGCCGGGGCGATCAACCCGTCGTCGAGCGCGATGGCGACGCCGATGTTGATCGCGTCCCAGCGCTCGATCGCGTCGCCGTTCCAAACCGAATTGAAGGCTGGGTGTTCCGAAAGGGTGAGCGCTACGGCCCGCAGGAGGAACGCGGTGACCGTCAGTCGGTCCTCGCGCGGACGCCCCATGTTCGCCTGGTCCGCCACCCCCAGGAGCGCGTCCATCTCGATCTCGGTGGACAGGTAGAAGTGGGGGACCTGCTGCTTGCTCTCCACCATCCGCCGCGCGATCGCCCGGCGCATCGGGCCCTGGCTGACCGGGTGGCGGCCGGGTCGACCGTCCGTCACCTACGCGCCGTCTTCGAGCCACGCGATCGTTTCGCCGACGGGGACCTCGGCGCCGACGTCATGGACGATCTCGGCGAGCGTTCCCGATGCGGTCGCCTCCATCTCCACGGTCGACTTGTCCGTCTCGATCTCGGCGATCACGTCGCCCCGGCTGATCGTATCGCCGACCTTCTTCAGCCAGCCGCCGACCTTGCCGGTCTCCATGTCATACCCGAGCTTGGGCATCTCGATCGGG
>JACCVB010000032.1 GCA_013698385.1 Chloroflexota bacterium | reverse complement strand
CCGAAGTAGCGCGGGGCGGCGGCCATCGCCCGTTCCGTGTCCTCGGTCGCCCTGGCCACCAGTTCGTCTTTCGTGTTCGGCGTGTTCGACGGGTCCGCGTCGAGCGACGCCCGGTACGCGTCGATGTCGTCCCCGAATCCGGCCGCGCGGGCGATCTCGCGACGTTCGACGTCGATCGACTGCAGGTCGTCGAGACCGATCTGGTGGATCTCCCGAGGTTCCATCTCCAGAGTCGTCCAGCTCCGGATCGCGGTCCGGTAGATGGCCTCGCCATCGGGTGCCGACCAGATGCCCGGCTCCTCGCGGCTGGCGTGGCGGTACTCGCCCCGCAGTGTCTCGAGGAAGGCGCGATCCGCCGGGTAGACGACGTCCCGAACCAGCTCGCGGATCCGCTCGCGATCCGCATCCGCCGCGACCTTGGCCATGGTCGGGACGATCGCTTCATCGATCGGCACGGACAGCATCCGTTCCATCTGGGCGATCGTCCGCTCGGTCACGATGCTCGGCGCGGTCAGGCCGCTCGCGAGGCCTTCGCGCAGGATGTCCGCATTGGCGGCCATGAACGCCGGATAGGCATGCAGCCGCGCGACGAACGCCTCGAGTCCCTCGGGCGTATCCGCCGGCTGGAACTGGGTCAGCTGCGGCAGTAGCTGCTGGGGGCCGCCCATCTGGTCGACCACGCGCAGCTGATGGAGACCCTGGTCATCTTCCTCCACCTGGAGGTCGCCGATGACTTCCAGCATGTCTCTTGTGATGCGCTCCTCCGTGGACAGGCCATCGGTCGGGATGGCGCGGGCCTCGCTGGCGGTCCGCTCCATCAATGCGCGGGTCCGGGCTCGGCCGTCGGGCGAGGGATCTTCGAGTCGGTCCGCGTAGCGGTCATCGCCGTAGAACGTGGCCATCGTCGGATTGAGCTCGAGGACGCCTTCCCAGAATCGGTCGGCCAGGGCGTCCACGGAGGAAAGGTCGTCAGTCACGGAAGGTCTCCAGCTTGGCCGGCTCGCTTGGAAGGCCAGGAAGGCTAGGGTAGCGTGGACCCGACCGACGCATCGAACAGGGGCAGCTGTTCGTCCGTCTGCTCCGCGATCGGGTCCAGCCCGAGGAGCGGCTCCAGCGCGGCGAGATCGGGGCGGTCGGCTGCGAGGAACGTCCGTAGGTGATCCCATTTGAGGACGTGCCAACCACCGTCTTGCAGGGCGCTGCGCAGGAGCGGGGAGCGTTCGAGCTTGTGCCGAACGAGCTCCGTCCGCTCGGGAGCGATGACGAGGAAGCGGATCATCCGCTCGTCATTCCCGATGCGAGCGTGGCGGCGCAGCATCGTCTCGGCCAGGATGGCTGTCCATTCGACCTCGAACAGGAAAGTCACCTTGCCCCGGCGGTACCACAAGGCGTCCACGGCCTCGAGGTCCTCGAGCGCCCGACTGATGCCCCCGAGGTTCGCCTCACGCTCACGATCCGTGAGCCGGTCGCCCAGGGTCCGGCCCCCGTGGCGCCGGGCCTGCTCGCGCGCGGACAGCCAGACCTGCATGCCGAGCCGGTGGCCGCCGTCGGCGATGGCCGCGAGCAGCGCCGTGTGCTCGTGGCTGCGCCCGATCAACTCGTCATTGGTCACCAGGCGATCCGCCGTGCTGGCGGTGCTTCGATAGCTGTCAAGGCACGCCTGCACAAGGGGCCCGTCCACCCGGTCATGACCCGCGAACAGGGCCGCTATCCGCTCGCGAAACGCGGCCTCGGACAGTGGGCCGGCGGTGGACAGCAGGCTGAACACGGCCCATTCGACCCGGTCCGCCAGCGGCGTCGCGGCGGCCTCACGGTCCGTGCGATCGGCCAGCCACCAGCGGCCGGGCTCGATCTCCGTCAGGCGGCGTTGGGACGGACGGCCCAGCTCCTCGCGGATGAGGGCCAGGAGCCGCTCGACCGGTTCCGGGACGGACTCCTTCGGGTCTCCCGGCGCGCGTGCTTGATCCGCCGCCACCGACTTCACGGACGCGTCCGATCCCGCCGCCTCCTCTTCGGAGCCTCTGACCAGCCGGCGCAGCTGTCCGGCCCGGTCGAGACCGACCAGGATCTCGCCGAAGAGTCGCTCGAAGCGGGTCGGCTCGCCGCGCGCCTGGAGCGTTTCGACCGCGATCTCGGTCACGACCCGGGCCGCCTCCATCGCCGAGAAGGGGCGCTCGTCGAGTCGTTCAGGTGGGGCGAACAGACCCCGGGCCGGGACCAGCTCGGGATCGCCCGAGCCCCCCGGGACGGGTTCCAGCCCGACGTTCGCCCGAGTCCGCGGACCGGGAGGGAGCGGGGCGCCGGGCGGGACGAATTCGACCACGCCCGGGATGTCGTCGTCGGGGTCACGCAGGCGGGCGACGACTAGTCGATAGCGCGCCGACGCCCCCCCCACGGCCGCCGCCGCGAGGGCCTCCGGGCCATCCTCCACGACCTGGATGACCCGTCCATCGCGCGCCAAAGACGGCTGGACCTCTTCAAGCGACCGACGGATCGAGCGCGCCTGCCAGGCCCACGGTGCACGAACCAACGGATCGGACAGCGCCGCGAGGGGCAGCAGGCCGGCCGCCTCCCGGCCGAGCGCCCAGGCCGTGCCGTGGTACGCGGCGAGCAGTCGTTCGCGGCTGGGTCTCGGTGGGGGCTGGCCCAGGACCAGGCGGATCCGGGGGACCGCGACCAGCCGCTCGTACGCCGGTGTCTCGTCGCGCAGGGCGCGCATCGCCGAAGGTCCGGCGAGCGACAGGACGGTCGTCGCCGATCCCTCGCCGAGCGATCGCAGATCCTCGCCGAGCCGGGCCGGCAGCGGACCGAGCGCACCACCGTCCAGTCCCTGGACGAACCCGCGGATCAGCGCGAACGCGTCCTCGAATGCCAGCCACGGGTTACGTTCGCGCCACGTCCCACCGGCGACGCGGACATGGCCGGCACGCATTCGGAGGGCCGTGTTTCGGTTGCCCCCGGTCGCCAGTCGGCTCGAGGGCAGCACGGCGTGGAGGAACGCCAGGCGCAGGGCGGCGAGGACCGGGGCCGCCCGAAGATCGCCCTCGATGCGTTCCAGGATGGCCACGAGGGCCACGAGCTGGCGCGGGGTGTGCAGCTCGAGAAGTTCGTCCACGAGGAACGGTGCCCGGTCGATCACCGGGAATCGGTCGGCTGCCAGCGCGCGGACGTCGACGTCTTCCACTGCGGCTCGCGCGCGCTTCTCGTCCTCGTCGTCGAGTGGGACCTGGCGCTGTTCGGGACTGCCCCGCTGGTGACGACAGACCGTGCATCGATACAGGCGGGAAACCGGCCGAGGGGAGTCGTCGCCCTCATCGGTCCAGGTCATCTCGTCCAGCACGAGCACCCGCCCGCAGGTCGGGCAACGCGTAGCGAACAGGTCGGCCAGGAAGGACTTCAGGTTCGACTGGCGATGCGGGGACGCACCGAGGCCCTGCAGCGCGGCATCCAGGTGGCGGACGTCCGGTGGTCGAAGCACGACTTCGGCGAGCATCCGGGTGAGCGGCATCGATTCGATCGAGATCGCTCGACGCTGGCGGTCCAGCGCGGCTCGGGCGACCCACCCGCCGCGACCGGCCAGGTCGGCGACCACGTCACCCGGGCCGGTGTGGGCGTCGATCCGGGCCGTCAACAGGGCCGCCGGCGGAGCAGGGGCGAGTCGCTCGATGACGGGCAGGGTCGGGCTGGCGTCGGCGCGCGAGGATCCTGGCCGGCCGGTCATCGTCGGCAGATGCTAGCCGACGGGCCGAACCCGCCGGTCAGGGGTCCTGTGGGCGGGGCTCCCGGATCAGGACTCGTCGAGGTCGTCGTCCTCGGCTTCGAAGGCCTCGTCCGTGGTGGCTTCGGGCGGGAGGACACGATCGAGGTCGGTGATCTCGTCGTCGTCCTCGTCGTCCTCCAGCTCGTCCTCGAACTCCATCTCCTCGCGGACGAGCGTGCCCTTCGTGTACGGACGCAGGTCCGTGTACTTGGCGGCAGTCGGGAAGCTGACCTTGCCGTAGTTGATCGGATCCTGGAAGACCTCGCGGATGATCAGCCGGACGTCCTTGTCGCCAAGGCTCGTCACGCCGGCCGCGTACTTGTTGCCATCCGCCATGAGCTTGAGCAGGCGTGCGGCGACCCGCGGCTCCACCACGCCGATGCGCATGCCGTTGCTGAAGGCGATGATCCGGTTGCCCTGGGGGGTCAGCTCCACGGCATCGCCGGGGTTGACCTGTGCCAACTCCTTGGGGCTCGCGAGGTCGGTCAGGAAGGCGAAACCGGTCTTGCCGGTCTCCTCCACGAAGATCGAGACGGGGGCCTTGCTGCCGGCCTGGGCCGGGACGGTCTTCTCGCCCGCGGCGTTGAGCAGCATCTTGAGCCGGTCGATGTTGCGCTCGGCGATCCGGTTCGTGGGATCCAGGGCGAGCGCCGTCTGGTAGTGCTCGCGCGCCTCGCCGAGCATCCCAAGCTCCCACAGGGACTTGGCAAGGCGGTTCTCGGCCTCCGCGTCCGGCCCGTGCTCCAGGAGTCGGCGATTCGTGGCCGCCGCCTCGGACCACTGGGCAGCCGTCGCCTGGACGATGGCCTGTTCGGCCAGTTGGCGTTTGGTCCGGATCAGGTTGACCGGGCTCTGAGCGTTGGTTTCGACATCGGTGAAGGTCACGGGCGGGTCGTCCTTTCGGGGCGCGCTGGTTCGAGCGGTCGGGTCCTGGAGCGAATCTGTTCAGGGCGCGCGGCATGGTGCGGACGGCCGCTGCGCGGGGGTCCTTTCTTAGCATCCGAATGGCCTGCCGTCAAACGGTGGGCCCTGGCCCGGGGGTTGGGATGGTGTCGCCAAGCGCGATCCACGGACGCGTCGCCCGGGCTAGTGTTGGGGGGCACCACGAGCCCAACGCCGAGTTGACGCTGCAACGCCCTGTTCAGTTCGGCGAGAGCAGGTTCCAGGTCAAGACCACGATCCCGAGCACGACCAACATCAGGGTCTGCCGCAGCCAGCCGGAATGTCGGCGGCGATCGGACGAGGACGCGTGGAACGTTCCCCAGAGGTAGAACACGAGGGTTAGCAGGGCCGGGGCGAGCAAGGGTGGCAACGTCGCCGCCTGCATCGCCGACGCGCCGATGGCGACCGCTGCGCCGTACGTCGCCGCGGACCAGGCCGCGACTCGGACCGTGACGACCCGCAGGGCGGCCGCGCGATATCCGAGCAGGAAGGCGATCGCGCCGTCCGCTCCGACGAGCCACCAGTCGTCGATCGACGCGCCTGGCCCGCCCGGAACCATGGCCGCGACACCCACGAAGCCCGCGAACGCGACCAGCACGACCGTGGCGAGTACCGCTCTCCGGTCGTCGTCGCTCAGACTGCCGCGATCCACCACGATCTGCGCCTCGATGGCCAGGCACCGATCGACGAGTAACGCAACCGCAGCCATGGCGGGCACGAGCCACAACCCGACGGGCACGATCCTCACCGCCCCCACGCCCGCGAACGTCACGACCGCCGGCAGGATCAGCGCTTCGACCGGGATTCCCAGGCTTTCGCGGCTGGGGACGCCACGGCGGCTCGGGAGGCCGCTGCCGAGACCTTCGGCACTCTCGTCAGCCAGGACCTGCAGGCCGCCGACGACCAGCGCAGCCACCAGCAGGACGGCGACGAGCCAGACCGCCGGCGGCTCCACCAGCCGGGACAAGCCGATCCCGACGAGCGAGGTCAGGACGAGATCGCGGCGCGCGAGCTCGACGTCGAGCGCCGGTCCCGACACCGCTGGCGAGCCCGTCACACCCGCCCTGGCTTGGCCGCGACCCAGGCCAGGAGGTCCGCGCGAGATCGCGTGTTGATCACATCCGTAGCCTCGACCCACGCCCGGCGCGCCTGGCTGATGCCCCACCCGAGGTGATCGAACTCGGCCGTCTTGTGCGCGTCGGAGTCGACCGTAAGGACGCAGCCGACTTCGACCGCCCGCCGAGCGCGCTCGACCGCGAGGTCCAATCGATGGGGCGAACCGTTCATCTCCAGCGCGGTCCCGGTCCGCGCCGCCTCGGCGTACACGACGTCCCAGTCCAGGTCCAGGTCGTCCCGATCCAGGATCATCCGGCCGGATGGGTGGGCGATGACGTCCACGTGCGGACTGCGGATGGCGTTCAGGGTCCGGGCGGTCAGCTCGGCCCGGGATTGGCGGCGGGCCACGTGGACGGACGCCACGACGAGATCGAACCGGGCGAGCAGGTCGTCCTCGTAGTCGAGCCGGCCGTCTGCCCGCACCTCCAGCTCGCAACCGTGGAGCAGTCGGAAGCCCTCGGGCGGCGTCGCAGGCGGTGCCGTCCCGGCGGCCTCCTCGGAAGCGAAACGCGCGTTGAGCCCGGCGATGATCGCCCGCTGCTCCTCCACTCGATCGGGCGTCAGGCCGCGCGCGATGGCGAGCGACTGGCTGTGGTCGGTCAGGACCTGGTAGGCGTGGCCGCGGCGACGGGCCGCCTCGGCCATGACCTCGATCGTGTGGACGCCGTCGGACCAGTCCGAGTGACTGTGCAGGTCGCCACGCAGGTCCCGAAGCGTGATCAGCGAGGGCAGCCGGCCGGCGAGCGCCGCCTCGATCTCGCCCTGGTCCTCGCGCAGCTCCGGCTCGATGAACGGCAGGCCGAGGAACGCGTACGCCTCCGTCTCCGTGGCGAACGTCCGCAGTTCCGCCTCGGAGCCGGTCAACGGCTCGCCGTCCTCGCCGATCCGCAGGAAACCCTTTTCGGACAGGCTCCAGCCCTGTTCGCGTGCCCGCGCGCGCAGGCGCACGTTGTGTTCCTTGGATCCCGTGAAGTGGATCCGGTACGTACCCGCATCGCCGGGTGGCATGACCATCAGGTCCACCTGCGGTCCGCGCAGCAGCCCGATGGCCGCCTTGTAGCCACCGCGGTTCACGACGTGATCGACGACGCCCAGCGACACGAACCGCTCGATCAGCCCTGGGCAATCGTCCGTCTCCGCCAGCAGGTCCAGGTCACCGATCGTCTCGCGCCGTCGACGGAACGACCCGGCGGGCTCGATCTCCTGGAGGCCGGGGGTATCCCGCAGCGTCTCGATCAGCTCGTCCACGAGCTGCGACGCCCGATGCAGGTGCAGGCGCTGCGGCCGGGTCTCGAGCCGCCGGATGCCCTCCAGCACGAGCTGTTCCGTCTTGGCCGTCAGCCCGCGCAGCGAGCGCAGCGTCCCGGCTTCGGCGGCCTGGCGAAGGTCCTCCATCGTCTCGATGCCGAGCTCGCCGTAGATCTGGCGGACCGTCTTTGGCCCGAGTCCCGGGATCCGCAACAGTTCCACGAGGCCCGGTGGGACCTCGGCGGCGAGGCGGTCGTAGAACGCCAGACGACCGGTCCGGGCGAGCTCGACCAGCTTGTCGCCGATGGCTGCGCCGACACCCGGGATGCGCGGCGGCGTCCCCGCCCGATAGGCCGCCATGAGGTCCACCGGACTGCGCCCGATCGCGTCCGCCGCGCGGTGATAGGCGACCGTCTTGAACACGAGCTCGCCCTTGACTTCCAGCATGTCCCCGATGTCGTGGAACAGGCGGGCGAGGTCCCCGTTGGTGAGGCGTTCGTGGTCGTCGTCGGTCACGACCGCGATGGTAGAACGCTCACGCGGCGACGACCCGGTCGCGGCCGGCACGCTTGGCTCGATAAAGTGCCTTGTCGGCGACTTCGATCAGCGCGTCGATCGGCTCGTCCGGCTCCGTGCTCACGGCGACCCCAATAGACACGCTCACCCCCGGCACGCCGAGCGACCTGAGGTCGAGACCCGCGACCGCCGCCCGGATCCGCTCACCGACTTCGAAGGCGACCTGCGTCCCGGGATTCCGCAGCAGGACGACGAATTCCTCACCGCCGAACCGAGCCGGCACGTCGTCCTCGCGCACGGCCGAGACGATGGCGCCAGCCACCGCGCGCAGGACCTCATCGCCGGTGCCGTGTCCGTACGTGTCGTTGAGCACCTTGAATCGATCGATATCGACCATCAGGATCCCGACCGCGTCACCAGCGCGGCGCCGACGCGCCAGCAACCGGACCAGCTCCTCGAAATAGCGCCGGTTGGGCAAGCCGGTCAGGGCATCCGTGGAGGCCTGGGCCTCGGCGTCGCGGTGGGAATAG
>JACCVB010000020.1 GCA_013698385.1 Chloroflexota bacterium | reverse complement strand
GCAGCCGTGGCCGGGGCGCTCGTGGCAGGCCAGCTCGCCGGCGCCGGGATCGACGTCTTCGAGCATGAGCCACCCTTGGGCTCGCCCCTCCTCGACGCCCCGAATACGGTCCTCACGCCCCACCTCGGAGCGTCCACGGCCGAGGCCCAGATCCTCGTCGCGGAAGAGGTCGCGGGCCAGGTCCTCGAGGTGCTCGATGGGCGCAGCGCGCGCTACGCCGTCAACGCGCCGCTGCTCACGCCGGAGACGGCCCGGGCGATCGCTCCATACCTGCCCCTGGCTGAGACCCTGGGCCGGTTCTTCGCCCAGTTCTCGCGGGGCGGGGTGAAAACGCTGACGATGGAGATCGCCGGCGAACTGGCCGAGCACGATGCCTCGCCCCTCACCGCGGCCGTCCTGCGCGGGCTGCTCGAGACGGTCACCACGGAACGGGTGAACCTGGTCAACGCCGGTGCCCTGGCCAAGGCCCGGGGCATCACCCTGGTCGAGCGCAAGACCCCCGATGCTGGCGCCTACGCGGCCCAGCTGACCCTCTCGAGCGAGGGGCGTGACGGCCCGATCGTCGTCGCCGGCACCGTCGCCGGCGGCGAGCCGAGGATCACCCGCCTCGGCGATCACCGGGTGGACATGGAGCCGGCGGACGTGATGCTCATCACCCGGCACATGGACCGACCGGGGATGGTCGGTCGGATGGGGGCGATGCTCGGCGAGGCGGACGTCAACATCAGCGCGATGCACCTGGCGCGGAGCCGGCCGCGTGAGGACGCGCTGATGATCCTGGCGCTCGACGACGACGTGCCCGAAGCGGTCGAGGAGGCCATCCGCCACCAGGACGCCGTGCTGGACCTGTGGATCGTGCGCCTGGGGACGGAGCGCTGATCGGGCGGGACGGCTTGCCGCTCATCCCCGACGGCCTGGACGCGACGCTCGTCCTCGTCCGCCACGGCGAGTCGGAGTACATCGTCCAGGGTCGATTCCAAGGGCAGGCGGACTCGCCGCTCAGCCCGGAGGGCCGGCGCCAGGCCCAGCTGGTCGCCCGGCGCCTGGCCCATCCGTTGGCGGCACCTGTCCTGCCGATCCCTATTGGCGCGCCCCTGGAACTGGTGCAGTCCCCGCTGAAGCGAACGACCGAGACCGCCGAAGCGATCGAGTCTGCGGCGCCCTGGCCGGTGATCCGTCGGTCCGATGCCGGCTTCCTGGAGATCGCGCAGGGCGAGTGGGAAGGGCTCCATCGAGACGACATCAAGGCGCGTCATGGCGAGACCCTGGCCGCGTGGCGGCGGACGCCAACGCTCGCCTGGGCACCCGGCGGCGAGTCGCTCGCGGAGGTGCAGGCTCGCGTGCGGACGGGGCTTGGGCGCCTGCTCTCGGGTCTCGCGGATGCCGGCTCGCCGGGGACCCGCGACCGCGACCAAGTCGCCGGGTACGGGACACCGGAGGCGGCGACCCACCCATGGTCGCTCCTCGTCGCCCACGACGGCGTGTTCAAGGTGACCTTGCTGACGCTGTTCGACTTGCCCCTCGAACGGTTCTGGATGTGGTCGATGGAGCTGTGCGCGATCACCGTCGTCGAGTTCCGCGGCGGCCAGCCCGTCCTGCGCGCCCACAACCTGACCGGCCACCTCTCGACCCTGCTGGACGAGGCGGCCCAGGCGGACCACGACGAGCGGAGCCGCAGCGGAGCGCTCTGATCGACGTGCGGTCGTTGGTCGGTCAGCGCCCTCCGCGCCCTCCGCGCCCGTGGCCTCGGCCTCGGCCTCGGCGGCGCAGGACCAGGCGCAGCAGGCTGACCCGCAACCGGCGCTGCGCGGCGCGCACGCCCGCCAGTCGATCTTCACCCAGGACGCGAGCGCCGTAGGCCACTTCCACCTTGGCCTGGGCGACGGTCTCGAGCTGCGGCCGAGCACCGGGTAGCCTCTCGGCCAACGCCCCGGCATATTCGTAGATCGTCTGCTCCGGGCGGGGCGCGAACCCGAGTCGCGACGCCAGGCGTGTGACGGACCCATACGCCCCGTCTGCGGTGACCGGACCGCGCGGACCCCGTTGCCACACGAGCAGCGAAACACCCGCGAACGCCGCCGCGAGCAAGAGCGCGACGGCGATCAGCGACCCGCCCTGCCCGCCCGTCGTGGCACCCACGCCACCAGGCCCGCCCGGCTCTCGGAGGTCTCGATCGCTCGCGTCCGGGCGGCGCGTCGCGGCCGCACCACTCCCCGACGGCGACGCACTCGGGCTCGCCTCGGGGCGGCCCAGGGGGAGCGTGCCGAGTTGCGCCACGCCGCCCCCGGTCGGGTCGAAATCGACCCAGCCATAGCTCGGGAAATAGACCTCCACCCAGGCGTGGGCATCGCTGTTGCGGACCTCCCGAACGCCCCGCGCGAGGTCGGGTCGACCCGGCAGGAACCCTTCCGCCACGCGGGCCGGGATTCCTGCCTCCCGCATGAAGGCCGTCATCATCGCTGCGTAGAACTGGCAGTACCCCTTGCGGTTGACGGCGAAGCACTCCACCTTGGACAGGCCGGCACAGTCGATCCCGTCGTCGAGGATGTTCGTGTCGTAGGTGAAGTTGTCGCTGGACTTGAGATACGCCTCCGTGGCGGCGGCGAGGTCATAGGGGTTGCTGCCGGCGTCCGCCTTGATCTCGTCCAGGATGCGCTGGGCTTCGGGGCCGATGATCCCCTCCGTCGGTCGATCCGCGTAGCGCGCCACGACCTCGTCGGGGTAGTCCTGGCCGGCCACGCGCAGTCGATTCTGGGTCAGGTCGCCGACGTCGGTGTCGCCCTCGACCGGGATGAGGGAGGTGACGGTGTACGGCGTGCTGGAGCCCGCGCGGTCGAGGGTCGCGAAATACCCGTTCTCGCCGACCAGCGTCACCTGTGTCGGCACGCTGACGGTCAACGGCGTCTGCGGCGCGAACAGCGTGTCGCCGCCGGTCGCCGGCGTGATCGTGAAGCTGACTTCCCGGCGCCCCTTGGGATCGACCGCGTCGCCGGTCTCGTCGAGCAAGGGCGCATCCGTGCCGCGGCTGATGGTGGACGTGTCCGGACCCCGGGTATAGCCGTCAAGGACTAGCTGGTCATAGGTCACCGCCCGCCAGTACGGCACGTCCTTCTCGCCCACCGGGACCTCCACGGTCAGGGCCAGGTCGTTGTTGGTGAACCACGACCCGCTGATCGTTGCCGATGATCCGAACGACGGCGAGAACGCCACTCCCTGGCCACCCTTGGGCAGGAAGCGATCGATCGCGCGCGACCATTCGACGAAGCGAACGCTGGCATCCGTCCAGACGCCGGCCAGCGGGTCCGACGCCGCGACGTTCGTGAGGAGCAAGGAGCCGAGCACCGCCAGACCGATGAAGATCGTGCCGCCGCGGAGGTACATCCCGGACATGGC
>JACCVB010000012.1 GCA_013698385.1 Chloroflexota bacterium | reverse complement strand
TGGCCTTGGGCTTCTTCTTGGCCTCTTTGCTTGGTCTGTCTCGCGAACCCATCGTGTCGCCTCCGCGTCATCGAGCACCCTAGCGGAAGAGCCTTCACGCGGACTTTTCGGCCACTTCACTGCCACTTGCCCGGCCCGCGCGCATTCGCAGATCGGCCAGGTCAGCGGGGAAGGTACCGGCCCGGATGGAGGCTCGGATCCTGGACATGAAGTCTAGGGTGAAGGTCAGGTTGTGACAAGTCGCGAGGCGGTAGGCGAGGAGCTCCTTGGCCCGCAACAGGTGGGCCAGGTACGCCCGGGAAAAGCGTCGGCAGAGGAGGCACGGACAGTCCGCCTGGACCGGCGCAGGGTCGTCGAGATAGCGCGCGTTGCGCAGGTTGAGATGCCCGCCGGGCACCCACAACTGCCCGTTCCGTGCCACGCGCGCCGGCAGGACGCTGTCGAACAGGTCCACCCCGCGATGGACCGCCTCCAGCAGGTCCGCCGGCGACCCGAGGCCCATGAGGTAGCGCGGCCGCGGGTCGTCGGCCAGCAGCGGCACGGCGACGTCCAGGGTCGCGTCGCGCTGGGCCGGCGTCTCGTCGCCGGCGAGGCCGCCCAGGCAGATGCCGTCGAACGGCAGGCTCGCGATGTAGCGCGTGGATGCGGCCCGCAGTTCCGGGTCCAGGCCGCCCTGGACGATCCCGAACATGGCCTGGTCCGCTCTACGGTGCGCGGCCAGCGAGCGTTCGGCCCAGCGGTGGGTCCGATCCGTCGCGTCTTCGACGACGGCGCGCGGCGAGCTCGGGAAGACCGGCTGATCGAAGGCGACCGCAACGTCCGCGCCGAGTGCCTCCTGGACCGCGATCGCGAGTTCCGGGGTGAATCGATGGGTGGAGCCGTCCAGGTGGGAGCGGAAGGTGACGCCGTCCTCGTCCACGACCCGCAGGTCGCCCAGGGACACGACCTGGAACCCGCCCGAGTCCGTGAGGATCGGCCGATCCCAGTCCATGAAGGCATGAAGGCCGCCGAGCCGCTCGATGCGCTCGTGGCCCGGTCGGAGATAGAGGTGGTACGTGTTCGAGAGGATGATCGAGGCGCCCGCGTCGCGCAGGTCGTCCGGGGTCAGGGCTTTGACCGTGGCGTTCGTGCCGACGGGCATGAACTGCGGCGTCTCCACCGCGCCGTGGGTCAGCGTCAGCAACCCGGCCCGTGCCCGCGTGGAACCATCCGCCGGCGGCGGGACGGTCACCTCGTAGCGCGCCGCCGGCGAGACGTACGGCGCGATCACGCCTCGGGCACCTGTGGCTCGTCCCACAGGCTTGGCATCCCGCCGTCCGACCGGCGCGGTGGCGGGATCTCGTACCCGAGCGCAGCCAGGTGCGCCCGGCCGAGGTCCGTCACGACCCGACCCTGCGGGGTCCGGTCCATGAACCCGAGGCGCAGCAGGAACGGCTCGTGCACGTCCTCGATCGTGTCCGTCTCCTCGGACAGGACGGCGGCCAGCGCCGAGACGCCGACCGGTCCGGAGGCGAACTTCTGGACGACCGCGGCCAGCAGCTTGCGATCCGCCGAGTCGAGCCCCTCGTCGTCGATCTCCAGCTGGCGCATGGCCTCGCGCGCCGACGCCTCGTGGACCCGACCGTCGCCGTGGACCTGGGCATAGTCGCGGACCCGCTTGAGCAACCGATTCACGATGCGCGGCGTGCCCCGGCCGCGGCGGGCGATGGCCCGGGTCGCGGCGGCGTCGATCGAGACGCCCAGGATCTCCGCGGAGCGATCGATGATCTGGGCGAGCTCGTCCTCCGTGTAGAAGTCGAGCCGGTAGGTGGCACCGAAGCGGTCACGCAACGGGGAGCTGATGCGGCCCGCCCTGGTCGTCGCACCGACCAGCGTGAAGGGCTTCAGGTTGAGCCGGAGGGAGCGCGCGCTGGGGCCCTTGCCGATCATCACGTCCAGCGCGTAGTCCTCCATCGCCGGGTAGAGGATCTCCTCCACCGCGCGGTTGAGGCGGTGGACCTCGTCGATGAACAGGACGTCGCGTTCGTCGAGCGAGGTGAGGATCGCGGCGAGGTCACCGGCCCGTTCGATGGCGGGACCCGAGGTGTATCTGACGTTGACGCCGAGCTCCCTGGCCACGATCGTCGCGAGGGTCGTCTTGCCGAGTCCCGGCGGGCCGTACAGCAGGATGTGGTCCGAGGCCTCTCCCCTGGCCTTTGCGGCCTGGAGAAGCACGGACAGGTTGGCCTTGACCTCCGCCTGGCCGATGTACTCGGCGAGCGAACGCGGACGCAGGCTGCCCTCGATGACGAGGTCCTGCTCGTCCTCGAGATCGCCGGAAAGGATGCGCGAGACGTCGTCGACCATCTCGCGGGATGGTAGCACGGCCGATGTCCATTTCGCACGGATGTTCTAGTGGTATTGCCGGGCTCCTACGGGCTCGCGTCGCGCCTCGCTGATAGCGGCCTGGCGCCAGGACCGTTCCAACCGACCCGGAATGCCCCGTCACGCCCGTTTCGGCCGCTGATCGGGGTCATACAGCGTTCCAAACGCAATCGTGCCCCCATTCCTCCCCCCGTTGGAACGCTGGTGGCGCCAGATCGCCCGAGACCACGTCGCGTGGCGAGATCGGGGGACGGGCCAGCGGTCACTCGCGCAGCAGGCTCCGGAGGGCGGCCTTGACGCGTTCTTCAAGGGAGGAACTCACGCCGACGTCGGCCAAGGCCGCGCGTGACGCCTCACGCGCTTCCGACAGCGAGTACCCCAGGGCCTGGAGCGCGCCGACGATCTCGCCCTCGCTCGCGCCGCCGCCCGGACCCGTACCCGGCCCGCCCGACCCGATGGCCGCGACGCCGGCCGCCGCGACCTTCTCTTTCAGTTCGAAGATGACCCGCTCGGCAAGTTTCTTGCCGATGCCCGGGATGCTGACCAGGACGGCCTGGTCCTGGGTCATGATCGCGAGCTGGAGATCCGCGGTCGGGCGCGACCCGACGATGGCCAGCGCCACCTTTGGCCCGACGCCGGTCACGGTCAGCAACAGGTTGAAGAACCCGAGCTCCTCCGCCGATCGAAACCCATACAGCGCCTGCTGGTCTTCGCGAACGAGGTGGTACGTGTGCAGCTTCAGGACCTTGCCCGGGACCGCCGCCGCGAGGATGGCCGGCGCGGCGAACACGCGATAGCCGATCCCACCGACCTCGATGACCAGGGAATCGAAGGCGACGGCGCCGACCACGCCCTCGACCGAGGCGATCACCGGGCAATCTGTCGCGTGCGGGGCGACACAACGGGGTCGAAGGCCGGCGCGTG
>JACCVB010000011.1 GCA_013698385.1 Chloroflexota bacterium | reverse complement strand
TTCTCGCGTCAGCCGTGAGAGGAGTCCGAGTTGCGTCGACCTGGGCTCTGGCCACGGACGCGTCCGTGGCGTTTTCCAGCGGGATGGTACGCGCTAACAGGAAGGTTGCATAGCCCCGTCTTTCGATCCGCGACGCGGTTTCAGGAGCCCGTGAATGGCGCGGTCGCGAACAGGTGGCTGAACTGCTTGCACCAGATGATCGCGCTTCGGAAGCTGCCCGGATCCGTACCCGGCGGAAGGTCGTACCCAAAGGATCCGTCCGTCGCCTTGAGCTTCCCGAGCTCCAGCGCATCGCTGGTGTATCCGTCGGCCTTCGGTGACAGGTAGACGTACAGGTCCGGCCCATTGCGCACCGAGAAGTCCTCGAGGCGAAGGTGGTAGCGCCCAGGCTCGACTTCGATGATCGATGCCGTCCCGGAGCCGAAGTGGAAGTCGTCGGTACCCCGGAATCGCCCGACGGCCGTGACGGTCGGCGCGCGCGGTCCGGCGGTGGCTGAAGGAGCCGGCGGCGTGGCCGTCCCCGGTGTCGAACCTGGAGACGAGGTCGGCCGCGGCGTCGCCGAAGCGGGCAAAGCGGACGCGCGCGCCGCGGTCGCAGATAACGTCGATGTCGATGCAGTCGACGTCGGCGGCGGGGCAGCTGTGGCCGGGATCGCCGCCAGAGGAGCCGCCTCGACCAGCGACGTCCGCACGAAGATCGGCGACCCGAGGTACCAGCCGACCGGCAGAGCTACAACGAGGAACAGGGCAAGGATCGTGCCAGTTCGGCGTGGGTGCCGCCGCGCCGCGGCGATCCAGCCACGCCGCCGCGCCACGATCGCGAGACCCACGAACGCCACCAAGGACACGATCGCCACTGGCACTCGCGCCTCGTAGAGGGCCGCCGCCACGTCGTTGGCCAGAACGCCGATCGAGAACATCGCGGCGATGGTGCCCCCGCGTCGATGACGGAGCGATGACGGTAAGGTCGAGGCTCAGACCGCCGGTGCCACCCCGTACTCGCGGGACGCCGCATCCAGGAACGCGTCGCTCTCGAGCTTCCGGCGCGCGTCGCCCCAGCCCAGGATCGCGCCCATGATCTCCGCGACCCGTGGGGCGATCCCAGCCCCTCGGTCGGGTAGCGACGAGGTCAGTCGAAGGCGTCGCGACAGGACGTCGTCAAGCGCCAATGCGAACTCCCGCTGGACCGCCCAGGCGACCTCCGCCTCGAGGAACGGCCGACCGGGAACGAGCGCTCGAAGCAGGTCAAGCTCCCCGCCGAGGGCCACGATGGCGGGCGCGTCGGTGCCGTGACGCGCGACCAGTCGAGCGGCGGCTTCCGGATGGATGGCGCTGACGGCGGCCACGGTCTCAAGTTCGGCCGCGATCCGGTCCAGCGCCGGTCGGTCGGCCGCACCATGCAGGCGGCGCTCCGCGGTCGCGCTCGGGCGGCGTCGAGTCTCGGCCGGGCCGAGAACGGCGTCGATGACGTCGCTCGCCATCACTCGGTAGGTCGTGTACTTGCCACCGGCGATGCGCACGACGCCGTTGGCCTCGGCCGTGACGCGATGCTCGCGCGACGCCTTGAGGGTCGAACCGCCCGACGGCGCGATGAGCGGCCGAAGCCCCGCGTACGTGCCGACCACGTCGGCTCGCGTCAGGCCGACATCGAGCGTGGCGTTGACCGTGTCCAGGAGGGCATCGACTTCGAAGCCGGCTGCCGCCGGATGCCCCGGCGGGCCATCAAACGGCGCGTCCGTCGTGCCGATTAGCCAGTGATCCGGCCAGGGCACGAGAAACACGACCTTACCCGGCACCCGGATCGTCAGCCCGGTGCTTGCCGGGATCCGTTCGCGGGGCACGACGAGGTGCGCGCCGCGGCTGGGTAGCACGCGCAGCGAGCTGCTCGTGAATGGGTGGGCGGGGTCGGCCGCCCAGACGCCCGTGGCATCCACCACGGCCCGGGTCTGGATCTCCAGGGCAGCACCTGTCAGGAGGTCCTCGGCGTGCAGGGCGTTGAGCCTGCCTGAGCCGGGCTCCGTGCTCAGGCCGGTCGCGCGCACCCGGGTGAGGGCGATCGCCCCGCTTTCCGCCTCCATGGCGGTCCGGGCGACGGCGAGGGTGAAACGGGCGTCGTCCTCCATCCCGTCGTGGTACAGCAAGCCGCCACGCAACCCGCCGCGCCGCAGGGACGGCGCGATCGCCAGCGTCTCCTCGACGGAGAGTCGCCGGTGCCAGCCGCCGTCGTGCCGCGCTCCGAGGAGGTCGTACAGCGTGAGCCCAGCGTCGAAGAATGGCTTGGTCAGGAACGGCACCCCGTAGACGGGGAAGAGGAGTGGCTCCAGCGTCACGAGGTGCGGGGCGAGTCGAAGCAGCCGGCCGCGCTCGGTCAGCGCCTCGCGGACGAGGCCGAGATGGAGCTGCTCCAGGTAGCGCAGGCCGCCGTGGATGAGCCGGGATGAACGCGACGAGGTTCCGGCGGCGATGTCGTCCTGCTCGACGAGGGCGACGCGCAGGCCGCGTGACACGGCATCCAGGAGCGCGCCTGCTCCGACGATCCCGCCACCGACGATGACGACGTCCCAGGTGCTGCGACCGAGCTCCGCGAGGTCCGCGGCTCGACGCTGGAGCAGATCAGGGGCGGCGGTCACCGTCGGTCGTCGTCGACCGGATGGGCTCGTGAGATCCGCCACAGCAGCCAGCCCGTGCCCAGGACCAGGACCGCGATCAGGACCGGGCCATGGAAGATCCACTGCTGGATGCCCGTCGGCAGGAGACTGGTCAGGACGGCGGCACCCAACACGACCGCGACGATGGCCGCGGCGACGAGCACGACCTCGCGCCAGCCGGGCTGGCGGGCGATATCAGGCACGGTCATGCACGGTCACCCACGGTCCGCCTCAGCCACGATCGGCTTCGGGCGGGATGCCGATCGGGGCGACGAGGATCTTGCCGGCGTGCGCCGCACCGCGGCGGGTCCCGAGGCCGACCTTCGGCCGGTGGAACGTGACGGTCAAGTCGGCCTGGACCGCCGGGTCCGAGGGCTCGCCGCTGGACAGGTCGATCGCCGTCGGCGTATCGACCGCGACGACCGGGATGCCGCCGGCGCGCGCCCGATCGATGAGCTCCACCGCGGAACGGATCGGCTCGCGAAGGGGTCCGCGAACGCCGCTTCCGAGCAGCGCATCCACGATGACCGAAGCGCGCTCGATGCCCTGCCCGAAGACGGCCACGTCGCGCGCGACCGGGGCATGGACCTTGGCGATGCCTCTGTCCCGCGCGATCCGATCCCAGTTCCGTGCCGCCGCGGGGTTGCGCGGCCGCGCCTCCGTGGCGATGACCGCGACGACGATGTCGGCACCCGCCAGGGCCAGGCGCCGGGCCGCGACGAACCCGTCGCCGCCGTTGTTGCCCGGGCCGCACAGGATGACGATCGGTCCGTGGCCCCAGCGGTCCGTGTCGACGGCCAGGGCGCGAACGGCCGCGGCGACGGCGGTCCCGGCGTGCTCCATCAGCCGTTCCTCGCTGACGCCGAGCGCCTGGGCTCGGCGGTCCGCCCCGGACATCGCCTCCCCACCGATCGCCGGCAGGGAGGCCCTGGCCGCCCATCGGTTGCGCAGCCCGCGAAGATCGAGCTCGAAGATCGTCGGGTCGTTGGCGGGCAGCGGCACGTCCCCGTCCGCCCCCGGGCCTGACTGCGACGCGTGGCTGCCGGAAGATGTGGAGGTGGACGTCATGGCCGTGCAAGCGTAGCGGACGTGATGCTGGCGGAGCGTCGCGCGACGCGGGTCGGGCTACGCGGGTCGGGCGCCGGTGCCCGCTATCCTCAAGCCGTGACGGTCCCCTTATTGCCTGCCGAGGCGCGCGACGCCCTCCTCGACTGGTTCGACGCGACCGGGCGCGCCTTCCCCTTCCGTGCGGTCCGCGATCCCTACGCCATCCTGGTGTCCGAGACGATGGCCCAGCAGACGCAGATCGCGCGATCCTCGGAGCGCTGGGGGACGTTCATGGCGCGGTTCCCGACCGTGAACGCCCTCGCTGAAGCCTCTCCAGCGGATGTCCTTCGCGAGTGGCGAGGCCTCGGGTACAACCGACGGGCGATCAACCTGCAACGGGCCGCGCGAGAGATCGTGGCGAGGCATGACGGGACCGTGCCCGATGACCTTCGTGCCCTCGAGGCGCTCCCCGGCGTGGGTCCGTATACGGCGCGGGCCGTCGCCGCGCTCGCCTTCGGGCGCCGGGTCGGGGCTGTCGATACGAACGTGCGGCGCGTCCTTGGGCGCGTGGTCGGCGGCATTTCGGAACTCGCGCCGCGCGAATTCCAGGCGATCGCCGACGATGCCGTCCCGGGCGATCGGCCGGGCGACTGGACCCACGCCCTGATGGACGTCGGGGCGACGATCTGCCGACCGGCCCGGCCCGATTGCGCGGCCTGCCCGGTGCAGCCGTGGTGCCGCTACGCCGTTGAGCCAGCGCTCACCGTGGCCATCGCCGCCGCAGTCGAACCGGGGGCCCCGGCGGGATCTCCGTCGGGGCGGCGCCGGATCCGCACGACCCGCGGACTCCCCTTTCCATCGACGACTCGCTGGCTTCGCGGCCGCCTGCTCGACCGGCTGCGAGACGCGACCGACGAGGGATGGATCGCGGTCGACCCGCCACTCGGACAACACGGCCCAGACGCCATCCTGCACGCGCTCGAGTCGATGGCCGGCGACGGCCTCATCGAACGCCACCCGGCAGATCCGATGCGCGCCCGCCTGCCACTTGGGTGAACGTCGGGCGTAGGCGGGCGACGCGGCTCAGACGGTGACGGTCGTCGTTCGACCCACCACCGACGCCAGCGCCTCGATGAACCGCGGATGAACATTCAGCGAGGTCGTCCGCTGGAACGCGAGCTCGGCACGCTCCGCCTGCTCGCGGGCACCGATGTCCACGTCGTAGAGGACCTCGAGATGGTCGGACAGGAACTGGATCGGGGCGACCAGGACCCGGTCGTGGCCACGGTCACGCAGGACCGGCATCAGATCCGCGAAGTCCGGGCTCATCCACTCTCCCGGCTCGTGACCAGCGCTCTGCCAGCAGAAGGTCCAGCGTTCGGGCGATAGTCCGGCCGTCGAGGCGATCGACTCCGCACTCGCCCGCAGCTGCGCGATGTACTCGGGCTCGCTGTCGGCCACGCGGCGAGGCAGGCTGTGCGCGGTCAGGAGCACGGGCGTCGGCAGGCCAGACCGTGCCCCTCCGCGCGGGGGCGCAGCGCCATCGCCGTCCGCCTCGACCGGGTCGAGCCGGGCCAGCCCATCCAGGATCCGGTCGGCCATGGCCTCGACGAAGGCGGGCTCCTCGCCCCACGCCCCGGCCACCGTCACCCTGGGTGCCGCCTCCCCGAGGGCCGCGACCGCCGAGTCCACCGCCCGCTGGTAGCCGCCCATCAGCAACGGTGAATACTGCGGCGAGAGGATGATCGCGGCGACCACGCGGACACCGCGTGCCGCGAGCTCGGCCAGGGCCGTCTCGATGGACGGCTCCGAGAAGCGCATCGCCGCGCGGACGAGGTGGCCCGCCCCAAGCCGTCGCTCCAGGGCACCAGCCTGCTCGATCGTCCGCTCGATGAGCGGCGAACCACCGATGACCTCGTAGCGCCGCCGGAATTCGGCCAGCAGGTCCTCGTCCGGCGCTCGACCTCCCCGGACCGCGGTCAGGTAGCGACCGACGTCGTCGAGCGACGACGGCGAGCCGTAGGTCATGAGCAGGACGCCAGCCGGGGCGGCGGCAGGGACGGTCACGCAGGCACTCCGATCCGGGCGGTTCGTTGATGGACGAGATCGACCACGTCGCGCAGGCACGCCGTCGGCGTCTCGCGCGGCACCGCG
>JACCVB010000007.1 GCA_013698385.1 Chloroflexota bacterium | reverse complement strand
CCTCCTGGACGATGCGCAGGGCGGCGAGCTCGACGGCTGCGGGGAGGTCAAGCCGGTTCTCGGGCGCATTGACCACGACGTTCGGCCCGCCGCCCTCCGAGCGCCGAGCCACCCGATCGACGATCGCGGCGGTCAGGCCGAGATCGTCGAGGACCGGTGGGCGCAGGTCATATGCGATCTCGCGGACCTGCTGCGAGGCGCGCCGGAGGTCGTCGGCCAACTGTCCCGCGAGCTCGATCGCGCGCGCCGGATCCGTTGTGAGGAATTGGCGGACCGCCGCTCCGGACAGGGCCAGCCCCGCCAGCTGTGGCGCGAGGTCATCGTGGAGGTTCCGTCGCAGCCGACGGCGCTCGTCCTCGCGGGCGAGGACCAGGTGCTCGCGCGCGCGATGCAGATCGGCCACCACTCGGACGGCGTGCATCGCCGGGCCGGCATGCGTCGCGACGAGTCGGAGCCCCGCTCGGTCACGTGGGGAGAGTTCCGATTCGGCCGCTCGAGGTGCCGCCCGGATGACGCCGACGTGCTCGCCCCGGTGCACCACGTCGAACGTCTCCGAAGCGGTCGCTGGGCCGCGCCCCTCGGACTCCTGATCCTCACTGAGGATCGTGACCTCGACGTCGGCAAGCAGGAGGGCGTCGGCGATGGTGCGCGCGATGGAGCCTGCCAGCTCGCGGCCGTCCAGGGACTGCTCGAACTGCTCACCGAGGATCGTCAGGGTCCGGACCAGGTCCGGCTTGGCAGCTCCGACGACGCGGTCTGCGAGGAGACTGCTAGCTCGTCGGGCGCCGAGGGCGGCCACGACGGCGGCGGCGGCGGCGGCCGGATCCGCGAGGCTCTGCCACCCGCCGGCCGTCGCGACGAGATGCGCGACGTGGTATGAGCCGATCGTCACCATCGCGAGCGTCAGCCATCGGACAGAGTCGCGGAGAAGGCGGTCGACGTCCGCGAGCTGTGGCCGTACGAGCCCGATCACCAGCCCCAGCGGGAGGAGCAGCACGAGATCGGCCGCGATGGCAGCGGGCCATCCCGTACCGGTTCCGACGGGCTCATCGGTCAATGACAAGGCCGCAAACCCAACGAAGGTCCAGCCGAGGAACAGGACGGGCCAGCGGACGCGTGTTCGCTCGTCGATGGTCGAGCGGCGACGGTAGCGGTGCACCTGGCACGCGAAGAACAGGATCGCGACCGCCGGCAGGAGCCAAGAGGCCGGCTGCCCGTCCAGCAACGAGCCCTGTCCGACGGCATCGCCCAGCGCGACGATCACGGTCGCAGCCAGCACCCAGCGGGTCCACGGCGGGACGAAATGCCCGTCGGGGTAAGTGGCGAGCACGGCCGGGACACCGACGAGCCAGGCGTCGCGAACGACCCACGCAGGAACGACGAGCGCCGCGCCGACCGGCGTGACGACGATCACCAGCAGCAGGCCGATCGCGGTAATCGGGATCACGTGGCCGCGGAGGGCCTCCCTGGCCACGAGGGCCACGAGAAGCGCCGCCACGACCAGGCTCATGATCTGGGCGGCCGCGAGCGGTGTCATGGCCATATTGTCCGCCCACCGGTGTCCGAATACCGCGCTACGCGGGAGCGACCTCCGGGGACGTCCGTGTCGGCGCGAGCCGAACGGAGCGGCGCAGAAACACGATCCCCACGACGAAGAACAGCGGGATCTGGAGCAGCACGAGCCACGGGACGCCGACCAAGCTCGCGAGGACGTTGAGGGCGCCGACCATGCCCGCGAACAAGGCGAGCGGCCGACCGAGCACCCCGGCTTTCGAGCCGCGAATGGCGGTTCCGATCCACCAGATCCCGGAGGCAATACTTGCGACAAAGATACCAGTCGTAACGTTCAGCGCCCAGGACTGGAAGAACACCAGGCGCCCTTCTTCCCCGAAGGAACTGGCGACACCAGTGACGCTGCTGTAGCGCTCGAGCCCAATGGAGGCGACAAGCAGCCAGCCGAATGCTGCCGCGATACCTGTGAGGAAGTGGGCACGGCCAGCCACGGACCTGGCCGAGCCAAGGGCCTCGTCCATGCCAATCACGAGCATGCCAAGACCGATCGCTAGCCCGAGAAAGATTCCGCCCTCCAGGACTGCGAGCCACAGGGTTCCGCCGATAATCGCCGGGTCAGTCACCATCTTCCCATCAATCGTGGGTACGATCGCGGTGACGAGCGGTTGGCCGAGGAAGGAAATGCCGGCTAGCAGCGCCGCCCAGCCGATGATCCGATACGTCTGGCGCATTGTGTCCTCCTGGGAGATCAACGTGGACTGGCCGAAGCGTCCACTCCCGCCATCCCGGGACAACAGGGGATCTGCATCCCGAACCTCGGGATATGGCCTCACGGCCGGGCAGTCTCGCCGCGGCTCTGTCTGCCGGCATGGTTGGCACCGTGACCAGACTTGGCGACTCGTCAGCTCGGTAGGCCCAACGGCCCGCAGGCTATGCACTCGTCGTCGCCGCGACCGTCAACGTCGGGTCGCCCGTTCGCCGAGTCAGGTGACCCGCTCCGGCCACCTGACCCACGTTTGCGATGGGTCACCAGACTCGGTTGTCGCCTATGTCGTGAACTCACACAGTTCCTCGCCAGCCGCCACCGTTGCCGGTCGCAGATGAGCAATAAGAACCTGATCCGGCACTACGCGTCCGCGTGCTCACTTGATGACTTCCTGGCGCTCATGCTGACACCGGAAGTCGATCCGTTCACCGGTTGAAGCTCGGCCTAAGCCGCTGCTCAGCTTTTCCGCGCCTACGATCTGGCGCTCACCTTTGTAGGTCCACCCGTCCTCATCGATCCTGCCGTCCGTGAGCGCATCGCAGCCCTGCGGGGAGATGGGTTGTCCTATGAAAAGGTGGCAGCCCGTCTCAATGACGAGGGTGTACCGAGTGCTAAGGGTGGACGGTGGTTCGCAGCATCGGTTCACGGAGTGCTGAACGGCTGGCGTCGCGCTTGATGTGCGTTTGACGCGTTCTAGACCAGTACCCCTTGTTCGGTACAGACGTTCGAGGCTCGACCCCCTACCTAGTGACTTTCCAATATGAATGCCATTTGAGACCCCTGGCCACGGTATCTCTGACTTGTACCGTGTCTACCGGCCTAGCATCGTCTGTACGCCCCTACAACGGCCCGTCACGCCCTGAAACTGATGTAGCAGCCGGGCAGGCCGGATCGGGAATGATCGAACCCGACACTAGCGTAGTCGGTCCTGGGGGATGGTCACGAGGCGGGAGTGTAGCGGCTCAGGCGCTGCTGGCCGCGAGGGCGGTCACGCCGAATACGACGAGGACGACGCCGACGACCTGCACCGGGGCCAGGCGCTCGTGGAAGAGGAAGTATGCGGCGACCGCGGCGATGGCCGCGAACTGCGAACCGAGCACGGCCACGACGGCGATGCTCTGGGTGGCGCCCCAGGCGGACAGGCTGGAACCGAAGATCTCGCCCACGCCAGCCACGAGGACGAGCGGCAGGGTCTGGCGGGTGACCCGCAAGCGACGCTGGAGGACGACCGGCAGAACGACGACGGCGAGACCGACGAAGCGCGCGGTCAGGGCGACCCAGATCGGCGGCACGAGCAGGGCCGCCTTGCCACTGGCGACGAGGCCTACACCGAAGATGAGCGCCGCGACGATGGACAGGATCACGGCCCGGCGAGTGTCGGTCGCCTGGACGCTGTCGGGCTCGATCGCGATGTCGCCGGCTGGGACGGCTGGGCCGGATCGTTCCAGCGAGGACAGGACGACCCCGATGGCGATGACCGCCAGCAGCACGCCCGCGATGAGCCCGAAGGAGTCGCCCAGGGCCACGGCGATCATCGCGGCGATCGCCCCCTCCGTGGCCACGATCGGCGCCACGATCGCCACCTTCCCGATGGTCAGTGCGGCATAGGTCACCTGCAGCCCGGCGGCGTAGCAGATCCCGGCAAGCAGCAGCAGGAACGGAGCCCCGGGCGGGATGTCCGCCGGAACGCCGCTGAGGATCCCGATCGGCAGACCGACCGCGACGCCCACGATCATCACCC
>JACCVB010000380.1 GCA_013698385.1 Chloroflexota bacterium | reverse complement strand
GACAACGACCGGCTGAAACCATCGCCATACCCGAGCGGCAGGGTCGCGATCCGGCTGGGACGGCTGGTCACGAACGTCGGGCCGTAACTGATCCCGTGACCGGTCGGCAGGTCGAGGACCCGGACGGGCTGGGCATGAAGCGACATGACCGGTCGGAACGCACCGGCGGGCAACGCCCCGCCAGCGTCGCCAACCTCACCGGACCCCTCGAGTTCGTCCGGCAGCAGCCCATAGACCGTGAGCCCCGGTCGGACGCCATCGAAGGCCGGAACGCCGGTCAGCAGACCGCCGCTGGCGGCCACGTGACGAGCCGGGCTCCGAATCCCTGCCGCAGCGAGTCCGTCATATGCTGCCTCGAACAGGCGCAGCTGGTCCGCGGTCCGGCGTGCGTCCTCGGTCGCCTGCAGGTGCGTCCACAAGCCCGCCAGCCTCACGCCGGGGGCGGTGCTCACCCGCCGCGCGGCAGCGAGCAGGTCGCGCGGCAGGAACCCTCCCCGACCGAGTCCGGTCTCGACCTCGAGTTCCACGGCCAGATCGAGCCGCTCCCCGGGCGCGCCGTCCGCGACGTCGCCCGGCCGGGCCGTCAAAGCCACAGCAAGCAGGTCGCGCAACAACATGTCGTCCCCCGCCGACACCCCCACCCGGGCAGCCGCAGCCAGCCGGGCGAGCGCGGGCGGGATCGGGTAGAGGACCCGGATCGGGGCGAGGATGCCACCGTCTCGCAGGGCGAGGGCTTCGTCCAGTGCGGCCACGCAGAACCCGTCTGCGCCGGCCGCCTCGAGCGCCCGGGTGATGGGCAGGGCGCCATGGCCGTAGGCGTCTGCCTTCACCACGGGATGGACCGCCGTGCCCGCCCCGACGATCGTGCGGACCGCGGCCAGGTTGGCAGTCAGCGCATCGAGGTCAAGCTCCAGCCAAGCCATCCGGGGCAGCGGCGGCAGGCCCGCCGTGGCCAGGCGCTGGAGGATGGACGGGCGCGCCAAGAGGTCCTGGCGCGGCGGCAGCGACAGGCGCGTCGCGACGTCCGGACCGGTCACGCGGGGTCCGGGCGCGCCGGATCGATCGGCCTGGCGTCCGGCGCCGGCGGCTCCGACGGGCCCGATCGGCCGACCATGCTCATTCGAGCCGCGAAGCCGAGGCGCCGTCCATCGCGCCGTCGCGCGGCTGCCGCCGCCAGGCGCTTCCTGGCGATCGCGAGGGCGTCGGGCAGGTCCGAGGCCAGCAGCCCGGCATCGCCCAGTCGCTCGCGCACGGCATCGCCGGCCGCGCCGTGCAGGTAGACCCCGAGTCGGGCGGCCGCGAATGGATCCAGGCCCTGGGCCAGCAACGCGCCGATCACGCCCGACAGCACATCGCCCGTGCCGCCGGTGGCGAGACCCGGATTCTCGAACGGCGCGATCGCGACGGACCCATCCGGGGCCGCGATGACGGTCCGTGCACCCTTGAGGACGACGACCTGGCGCCAGCTCGTCGCGGCATCGCTGGCTGCTGCCACTCGGGCGGCATCGTCGTCGATCAGGTCGCCGTCCGCGTCGGGATCGCGGTCGCTGCCGGCCCGCAGGCGTCCGAACTCGCCCGTGTGCGGCGTGAGCACGGCCGCCCGCCGGTCCCCTTCCCACCAGCCGGTCATGCTGGCGAGCGAGCGGAGGGCCTCGGCGTCGAGGACGATCGGCGCGGGATCGCGCTCCCCACCGGTCGCCATCAGTTCACGGACGAGCTCGGTGGTACTCAACCCCGGGCGCAGGCCGGGACCCAGGACGAGCGCGTCGTGTTCGTGGTCGAGGATCCGCGCGAGCGCCCCGTCCGGTTCGATCTCCTCGACGTCGTCCTCCGGCAGGCCCATCGTCGTCGCCTCGACCACCTTGGCGGCGAACAGTGGCTGGAGCGATTCGGGGATCGCCAGGGTCACGAGGCCGACTCCCGCCCGGCCGGCGGCCCGGCAGACGAGCAGCGCCGCCCCGGCATAGTCCAGTGAACCCGCGATCACGAGCAAACGCCCGAACGAGCCCTTGTGGCCACGGGCCGCCCGCTCCGGCAACAAGGCCCCGACGATGTCGTCATCGAGTCGCACCGCCCCCTCGGGCCACGGCCGCTCCGCCTGGCCCGGCGCGAGCCAGCGGCTCCCTGCCGACGCCCCAGCGTCGCCGTCGCGCCGACCGAACCCCAGGCCGCGTCCCCGTTCCGTCATCGGTCGGCGTCCAGCACGCGAAGTCGTTCGATCCGGGCCAGGATCTGTCGCTCCCGCTCGTCCAGCTTCGATTCGATGTCTGGTGGAAAGACGTAGCGCCCACCCTCGGTCCGCACCCCGAAGGCGATCGCGACGGCATATTCGGCCTCGTGGCTGATCGAGACGGCGACGCGGCCCATTCCCAGCTGCTCGGCTCTCGCCTCGGCCCGTCCGTGGAGGCGGACGGACGGCGCCCCGGTCGGCAGCCGCTCGATCTCGATGTCCCGCCAGCCGATGCCCCGGACGCCCAGGCCGAGGACCTTGCTCACGGCCTCCTTCGCCGCCCAGCGTCCCGCCATCGTCTCTGGGCGGTCGCGCACGTAGCGTTGCTCGGCGGGCGTCAGGACCCGCCGCGTGAAGCGGCTCCCGAAGCGGGCCAGGGTGGCGCGGATCCGCTCGACCTTGATGATGTCGATGCCGAGCTCGGTCGTGCCAAGCGGGACGGCCGCGATGCCCACGCCCTACTCGACCGTGACCGACTTGGCGAGGTTGCGCGGCTGGTCCACGTCCGTGTCCCGGGCGATCGCCACGTGATACGCGAACAGCTGGAGCGGGATGATGGCGAGGACCGGGCTGAGCACCTCGTGGGTGTCGGGCACCCAGCAGACATCGTCCGCGTAGGCTTCGATCTGGGTGTCACCTTCGGTCGCCACGGCGATGATCCGGGCATCGCGCGCGCGTCCTTCCATGACATTACTGATGAGCTTGTCGTAGACCGCGGACCGCGTGGCCACCGCAACGAGCGGGCATTCCGCGTCCAGCAGCGAGATCGGCCCGTGCTTCAGCTCACCGGCCGCGTAACCCTCGGCGTGGACGTAACTCACTTCCTTGAGCTTCAGCGCCCCCTCGAGGGCGACCGGGTAGCCCGCGCCGCGGCCGACGAACATGAACCCGCGCGAGTTCACGTAGCGCCGGGCCAGCTCCGCCGCCCGCGCGTCCGCGCCGACCAGCGCACGACTCGCGGCAGCCGGCAGGGCCCGCAATGCCACACCCAGATCGAGTTCGGCGTCGGGATCCAGCGATCCTCGGATCTTGGCCACCGCCGCGGCGAGCACGACGAGCGTGGTCACCTGGGTCACGAACGTCTTGGAGGCGGCCACCGCGATCTCGGGTCCTGCCTGGAGGAAGAGGACGGCGTCCGCCTCGCGGGTGATCGCCGATCCGACCGTGTTGGTGACCGCGATGATCGGGCAGCCGCGCTCGCGAGCGAGCCGAGTCGGGGCGATCGTGTCGGCTGTCTCGCCCGACTGGGTGACGGCGATGACGAGGGTGTCGGCATCGAGCGGGGGCGGCGAGTAGCGGAACTCGGAACCGACCGTCACCCGGGCCGGTAGCCCGGTCCAGGCCTCCAGCGCGGAGGCTCCCACGAGCGCCGCATACGAGGCGCTGCCGCACGCGATGAGCTCGATCCGAGTGACGCGCCGGAGCGTCTCGGCCATGTCGGCGAGTTCCTCGACCACGATCCCGTCGTCGCGGGTCACCCGGCCGGCGATGGACTGGGCGAGGGCCAACGGCTGCTCGTGGATCTCCTTGAGCATGAAGTGCTCGTAGCCGCCCTTCTCGGCCGCTTCGAGGGTCCAGTCGATGACGGTCACCTCGCGCTCGCGCGGCTCGCCGTCGATCCCGGTGATCGTCACGCCCCATGGCCGCAGGTCCGCGACGTCGCCTTCCTCGAGGAAGATGACCTTGTCCGTGTGGGCCAGGATGGCGGCCACGTCACTGGCCAGGAAGCTTTCCCCGTCGGCCAGGCCCACGACGAGCGGCACGTCCTGGCGGGCGCCGATGAGCCGATCGCCCTCGCCCCGATGCATCACCGCCAGCGCATAGGCGCCCTCCACGCGACGGAGCGCGACACGCACAGCCTCGGCCAGGTCGCCCTGATAGGCATCCTCGATCAGGTGGGCGAGCGCCTCCGTGTCCGTTTCCGAGGTGAGGGTGTGCCCGCCCGCCGCGAGCTCATCGCGCAGCTCGCGGAAGTTCTCGATGATGCCGTTGTGGATGACCGTGATCTCGCCCGTGCAGTCCTGATGGGGGTGGGCGTTCAGGTCGTTGGGTCGGCCGTGGGTCGCCCAGCGGGTGTGGGCCAGCCCGATCGCGGCGTGCGGTGTACGGTCCGCGATCGCCGTCTGGAGATTGACCAGCTTGCCGGCCTTCTTCTCGACGAACAGGTCGCCCTGGTCGTCCACCAGCGCGATCCCGGCCGAATCGTAGCCGCGGTACTCCAGGCGCTGGAGTCCCGCGATGAGGATCGGGCCGGCCTCGCGGGGACCCGTATAGCCGACGATGCCGCACATGCCCTTCGGACCTCCGTGGTTGCCCACCGGCCGTCCCGACGGGTCGTGCTTCCGATCAGTGGGGCACGGGCGCTAGTTTAGTCGCTCCCCGGCAAGCGCCGCGAGGGAGTCGGCGAGCTCCATCACCAGCGCCTCGTCCGGACCCTCTACCATGACCCGCAGGGCAGGCTCCGTCCCGGACGGTCGGACGAGGACACGGCCCCGTCCGTCCAGGCGACGGGTGGCCTCGGCGATCGCCCGGCCGAGCACGGGATCGCCTTCCCACTGGTCCTTGTGGCGGGCGGCCACCGCGCGCTGCTGCTGCGGCAGCATCGGGATCGCGGCCGCGAGGTCGGCAAGGGAGGAGCCGCGGTGGACCATCACGCGGAGGACCTCCAGCGCGGTCACGATCCCGTCGCCCGAGGTCGTGTGCTCCAGGATGATCACGTGCCCGGATTTCTCGCCGCCGAGACTCGCGCCCGAGACCTGCATCCCATCGAGGATGTACTTGTCCCCGACCGGGGTGCGCACGACCTGCCCGCCGGCCGCTTCGACCACCATCTGAAGGCCGCCATTGGACAGGATGGAGACGACGAGTCCGCCCGGCAGCCCGCCATCGGCCAGGCGCTCCAGGGCGAGGATCCCCAGGACCTGGTCGCCATCGACCACCTTCCCGCGGGCATCGACGGCGATCAGACGATCCGCGTCGCCATCGAGGGCGAACCCGATGTCGGCCCCGCGTTCGACGACGGCCGATGCCAGCGATTCGGGATGGGTCGCACCACACCGGACATTGATGTTGACGCCGTCCGGTTCCACGTGGATGGCCTCGACCCGTGCGCCGGTGGCGGCCAGGATCTCGCGTCCGATCGCGCCGCCGGAGCCGTTCGCGCCGTCGAGCACGATGTGCAGCCGGCTCGCGTCGACCGCCGTCGCGAGGCCCGTCCGGTGCGCGCGATACGCGTCGACCGCCGCGCCGGCCTCGATCTGGCGCCCGAGTTCGGCGTTGCCGACGCCGCCCAGGTCCGCCTCCCGCCAGATCAGCTGCTCCAGTTCCTCCTCGACCCGCTCGTCGAGCTTCAAGCCGTCTGAATCGAGGACCTTGAGGCCGTTGTCATCCGCCGGGTTGTGGGAGGCAGAGACCATGATCCCGGCGGCATAGCGTCCGGTCCGGGCGAGGTAGGCGAGCGCCGGCGTGGGCACGACGCCCACGACATGCACGTCCACGCCGAGGCTCGTCGCGCCGGCCGTCAGGGCGGCCACGAACATGTCGCCCGAGCGGCGGGTGTCCTGGCCCACCACGATCGCCTGGCCGGGGCCGGCCAGTCGCCGTGCCGTCGCGCGACCCAGGGCCATCGCCAGGCTCGGCTTGAGGTCCACGTTGGCCACACCGCGGATGCCGTCCGTGCCGAACAATCGGGACATGGTCAGCCTCCCGGGGTCGCGCTGGGGGCCTCGCTCGGCGCTCCCGACGGCGGTGGCGACGCCGGCCGGACCGTGACCGTCACCCGGATCGTTGGCGGGCTTGCCCCGACGAGCGTCACCCCGGCCGGCAGGTCCATCGTGACCGGCACCTCAGAAGCCCCGACATCGAGCGCCGCGAGGTCAAGGTCCGCGACGAGGCTCGCGCCGTTGAGCCGGTCGAGGTCGGCAGTCGAGCCGCCGACCGTCACCAGGATCCGGTCGCCGGTCACGGCGTAGCGTAGATCGGCCTGGCCGTTGACCAGCCGCAGCCCGACTTCGAATGAGCGCGTCGCTGTGACGGGTCGCACCTTGACCGTGACGGCGACCGTCGTCGCGTCGACCGGCACCACGCCGCTCGGCACGGACAGATCAGCCTCGATCGTGAATTCGGACGAGGCGCCGTTGACCGTCACGGGTGCGGTATCGACCCGCGACAACGGCGCCAGCTCCTCGGCGTCGCCCTCCACCGTCACGACCAGCGGTGCCACCGAGACGGATGCGATCTCGAAGCCCGGAGCCGGCGTGCCGACGATGACCGGATTGACCGTCAGCGTGCGGGACCGAAGGTCGGAGAAGACCGGGATCGTGACGCGGGCGCTGCGAGGGACGAGGTTGATCTGGCTGACCGCATCGCCCAGCGAATCGACCGCGAGGAGCGGGACCTCCTGGTCGATGCTGATGCCCGACGCCTGGATGACGACGTCGGCACGGGCGGTCGTCACGCGTTGGACGACCGACGCCGGGCCGGACACGACCACCCGGTCGGGTACCGTCACCGTCGCGCCGATCTGGAGGCCGGCGGGCGGCGGCTCGTGGTCGACCACCACCGGGACCTGCTTCGTCTCGAGACGGTCCACCTGGATGGTCACGATGTCCGGGGCATACCCGATGACGTTGATCCGATCGTCGAGGCTGCGAACGCGGATCGGCACGGTGACGGGCGCCGGTCCCGCGACGACCGACGACAGGTCGACCGATGCCTCGAACGTCGAATCGATCGGGCGCGTGCCGGAGGGCGAGAAGTAGCGGATCTCGGTCACCGGCGCGATGGTCGTCAGGAGGAACACGTCCTCGGGCTGATCGCGCAATTCGACCGGGACCACGCCGAGGTGGGTCAGCGTGCTCTGGGACAGGACCAGGCCACCATAGAGCAGCGTGGCAAGGCCGACCGCGGCGAGCTTGAGGGGCCAGTTGTGGACGATGATCCGAAGGACTCGGGTCACCGCGGCGCCCGTGCGGTGGATGACTTCGGATCCGGGGAACGATCCGCGCGCCAGGAAAGACCGCGACCACGCCGGCCGTGATTCGGGTCCAGCAGGTGCCGGATCGAGCGGCCAAGCTGGGCCTCATTCAGGTTCCGGACGATCCGCGAGCGCTCCACGAGGCTGATCTGGCCATTCTCCTCGGACACGACGATGACCACGGCGTCGGTCTGCTCGGCGATGCCCAGTGCGGCCCGGTGGCGGGTGCCGAAGCGCTCCACGTGGATCGTCGTCTCGGCCAGCGGGAGGAGCGCCCCGGCGGCGAGGATGGTCTCACCGCGGATGATCACGGCCCCGTCGTGGAGGGCCGTCCGTGGGGCGAAGATCGTGCGGATCAGGTCCGACGACACGTCGCCGTGGATCATCACGCCGGTCTCTGCCACCTCCTCCAGTCCCGTCGTCCGCTCGAGCACGATGAGGGCGCCGTGGCCCTCGGCGGACAGGTCGCCCGCTGCCCTGGCGACTTCGTCGGCCACCCGGTCGACCGCTCGTGAATCGGCCGGCGAGAGCAGCCAGGCGAACGATCCGACCCGGCCGATCCGATCCAGCGCCCGTCGGATCTCGGGCTGAAAGATGACCACGAGCGCGAACAGGCCCACGACCGCGCCGGCCTGCAGGATCCGCGTCAGCAGCACGAGGCCGAACGCCGCCGCCAGGACATACACCACGATCAGGACGCTGACGCCGATGACCAAGCGAACCGCACGGGTCCCACGGATCAGGCTGAACAGCCCGTAGATCAGGAGCGCCGTGATGCCGATGTCGATCAGGGTCGTCAGTCGGACCTGTTCGAGGATCGAATTCGAGAGCTGCGGCATCGTCGGCCGAGTGTAGCATCGGGACCCTCGCGTTCCCCGGCCCACAGCGGTCCCAGGGTCGGCGGGCTCGGGCCGACCCTACTCGCAGAGCGCCGTCAGCCGAGGCTCATCTGCCAGGCGTGTCCTCGCCACGTCACACAGCCGCCCGCGGGTGAGCGGATCGTCGGCGAGATCGGCGAGACGGGTCAGGAGGACGAGCTTGTCCACGGCCAGCGTGCGCCAGCCCCGATCCAGATAGAGCTCGGCCAGGGCGAGATGGAGGTCGGCGTCGGCGGGCGTCGACCCAAGGGCGAGATAGCACGCCTCGATCGCCGCGTCGGGCTGATCCGCGGCGCGATGTCCGGTGGCGGCTGCGAGGGCCAGGTCGCGGATCGCCGTCGGATCGCCGAGGTCGGCCGCGGCGTCCAGCCGGACCATCGCCTCCTGTGGATCGAACGTCGGCGGCGATGGCGGGGCGCTTGCGGGTTGCGGCATCGGATCGGGTGTCCCGTCCGCGACGGCGACGGGATCGCGCTGCCCGTCAGGGCGGCCCTCGTCGGCGCCCGGGTGCGGGTCGAGCCGGCCAAGGACCCGCCGGAGGGCGTCCTTGTAACGCTCGTAAAGCGCGCCGCTCACGAGCCGGAGCCTTGGTCCGCGCCAACGGTCGACGCGCCGATCAGCTCGACCAGGAGCGCCTTCTGGACGTGGAGCCGATTCTCCGACTGCTCGAAGATCAGGCTGCGTTCGCCGTCCATGACGGCCGAGGTGATCTCCTCGCCTCGATGGGCGGGCAGGCAGTGCATCGCCCTCGCTGCCGGACCGGCAGCGTCAAGCAACGCATCGTCGACTCGATAGCCGGCGAACGCGTCACGACGTTCCTCTGTCTGCACCTCCTGGCCCATGGACGTCCAGGCGTCCGTATAGACGATCGAAGCGCCGCGCACGATCTCCAGCGGATCGCGCCCGAACACCAGCCTGCCACCCGTCGCATCGGCCAGGGACTGTGCCCGCGACACGATCCCGCTGTTCGGCGCGTAGCCCGGTGGATGGGCCAGGCGAACCTCCATCCCGAACGCGGCACCGAGCAGCGCCAGGGAGTGGTAGACGTTGTTGCCGTCACCGATGAAGGCCACGACCGTGCCCTGGAGCGCGCGCACGTGTTCGCGGATGGTGAAGACGTCCGCCAGGGCCTGGCACGGGTGCTCGCGCAGGGTCAGTCCGTTGATGACGGGGATGGACGCCTGGGCCGCCAGTTCCAGGACGACCTCGTGCGGTCCGGTCCGGGCCACGATCGCGTCGACGAAGCGCTCCAGGTTACGGGCGATATCCCGGACCGCCTCGCGGGCGCCCATCACGGCGTCCTCGGGCAGGTAGATGGCGGCGCCGCCGAGCTGGGCCATGCCGGCCTCGAAGGTCACCCGGGTCCGCAGGCTCGGCTTCTGGAAGAGCATGGCCAGCGTTCGGCCCGCGAGCGGCGGGTTGGCATGACGTCGCGTGGCCCGGAACTCGGCCTTGAGTCCGTCGGCCGTGGCAAAGACCCGCCCGACCTCGGCCGCGGACAGGTCCGCGACGCTCAGCAGGTCGCGCCCACGGAGCGAGCCAGGGCCCGTCATCGGCCGATCGCGATCGGTGGTGCGAACGTCCGGCGTGTCAGCGCTTGGTGTACTGGGGCGCCTTCCGGGCACGCTTCAAGCCGTACTTCTTGCGTTCCTTCATGCGCGGATCACGGGTCAGCAGCCCGGCCTGGCGAAGGGGCACCCGATTGGTCGCCTCGTCCACCTCGAGCAGCGCCCGAGCGATGCCATGACGGATCGCGCCGGCCTGCCCGGTGACCCCGCCACCTTCGACCTTGATCATCACGTTGAAGCGGCCTTCCGTGCCGGTGACCCGGAAGGGCAGCCGGACTTCCGTCTCGCTGGCGGCATTGCCGAAATGTTCGTCGAAGGAGCGCCCGTTGATGATCAGCTCACCCTCGCCCGGCAGGAGCCGAACGCGGGCGATGCTCGTCTTGCGACGGCCGGTCCCGGAGTAGAACGATGGATTGGACATGATCGTTGGATCTCCTCGTCAGGCGAGCGGCTCAGGCTGCTGAGCCTGATGGGGATGATCCGTCCCGGGGTAGATCTTCAGCTTGCGCAGCTGTTGGGCACCCAGGCGGTTGTGCGGGAGCATCCCCTTTACCGCCCGACGGATGACTTCCTCGGGACGACGGCCCAGGAGGTGACCCAGGGTCTCCTCCTTGTAGCCGGCGGGATAGCCGCTGTGGCGGATATAGAGCTTGCTTTCCAGCTTGTCCCGAGTGACGGTGATGCGCGATGCATTGAGCACGATCACGTGGTCGCCCGAGTCCAGGCTGGGCTGGTAGGTCGGCTTGTGCTTGCCCTCGAGGACGTGCGCGATGCGCGACGCGAGGCGCCCGAGCGTCTCGTCCG
>JACCVB010000333.1 GCA_013698385.1 Chloroflexota bacterium | reverse complement strand
GTACTCCCCGAACGAGACCGTGTGGCCACCCTTGGCCAGGCCCGACATCCGGCCGCGCATCACCTTGCGGTGCTTGACGCGCTTCGGCATCAGCATGGTCAGCCCACCTGCCCGACGCCGGCCGCGGTGGGTCCGGCCTCGCGCGGCGCCTGCCGCTCGGGAGCCAGGTCGCCCCGATAGATCCAGACCTTGACGCCGATCCGGCCGTAGGTGGTGTGGGCGTGGATCTGGCCGTAGCTGATGTCCGCACGCAGGGTGCCGAGCGGGATGCGCCCCTCCTTGTCCCACTCTCGGCGACCCATCTCGGAGCCGCCGAGGCGACCGGCGACGGCGATCTTGACACCCTTCGCACCCGCCTTCATGGACCGCTGGATGGCCTGCTTCATCGCCTTCTTGAAGGCGATCCGGCGGCTCAGCTGTCCGGCGATGTTCATGGCCACGAGATGGGCGTCCAGCTCCGGCTGACGGATCTCCTTGATCTCGAGCTTGACCTTGCGGTCCGAGAGGCTACCGATCTGCTGGCGCAGGATCTCCACGTTGGCGCCACCCTTGCCGATGACGATGCCGGGCTTGGCCGTGTGGATGGTGACCGTGACGTGGTTGATCCCGCGTTCGATCTCCACGCCGCTCACGCTGGCGTTGGCCAGCCGCTTCTCGATCAGCTTGCGGATCGTGATGTCCTCCTTGAGGGAGGTCGTGTACTCCTTGTCCGCATACCACTTCGCGGTCCAGGTGCGCGAGACACCCAGGCGGAAGCCGTACGGGTGGACCTTGTGTCCCATGTCAGGCCTCCTGGTCCGCGACGACGACGGTGATGTGGGTCATGGGCTTGTGGATCGGGAACGCGCGGCCCTGCGCCCGCGGCTGGAAGCGCTTGATCGTGGGGCCCTCGTTGGCGATCGCATCGGCGACGATCAGGTCGCCCGCCGACAGGTTGTGGTTGTTCTCCGCGTTGGCCGTCGCGCTCTTGAGCACGCGGGCGACATCGCCGGCGGCCTTCTGGGGCATGAACCGCAGGAGGGCCGCGGCTTCCTCGACGGGCTTGCCCTTGATCGCCTGGGTGACCAGGCGGGTCTTGCGCGTCGATGCACGCAGGTACTTGGCGGTGGCTGAGACTCGCATCGTCGGCCGCTCCTACTTCAGCGCCGTCGAGCGGTCGGTGTGCTTGCCGTGCCCGCGGTAGTTGCGGGTCGGGCTGAACTCACCAAGCCGATGGCCGACCATGTTCTCGGTCACGTAGACCGGGACGTGCTTCTTGCCGTTGTACACGGCGATCGTATGACCGATGAAGGTCGGGAAGATGACCGACGCTCGAGACCAGGTCTTGACGACCTTCTTCTCGCTGCGCTTGTTCATCTCCTCGATCCGACCGAGGAGTCGGGCCTCGATGAACGGGCCCTTCTTGATGGAACGGGACATTGACTCCTACCTCCCCGCTTTAGCGGCGATGCCGCGAACGGACGATCAATCGTCCGGTCGTCTTGGACCGCCGGGTGCGGTAGCCCATGGCGGGCTTGCCCCACGGGGTCTTGGGCGGCATCCCGGTGGGGGACTTGCCTTCACCGCCGCCGTGCGGATGGTCACGCGGGTTCATCACGACGCCCCGGACTTCGGGCCGCTGGCCCATGTGCCGAGCGCGACCGGCCTTGCCGAGGTTCTGGTTCTCATGGTCGAGGTTGCTGACCTGGCCAATGGTGGCCATGCAGGTCATCGGGACGCGTCGCATCTCGCCCGAAGGCAGTCGGATCGTCGCGTACGCGCCTTCCTTGGCCAGGAGCTGGGCCGAGGTGCCCGCCGAGCGGACGATCTGGCCACCCTTGCCGGCGGTCAACTCGATGTTGTGGATGGTCGTGCCGAGCGGGATGCTGGCCAGCGGCATCGCGTTGCCGACGCGCGGCTCGGCGTCCGGCCCGGAGACGACGACGTCGCCGACCTTGATGCCGTGAGGCAGGAGCATGTAGCGCTTCTCGCCGTCGCGATAGTGGAGCAGTCCGATCCGGGCCGAACGATTCGGGTCGTATTCGATCGTCGCGACACGCGCGGGCACGCCCGCCTTGTCACGCTTGAAGTCGATCCGACGGTAGTGCTGCTTCTCGCCGCCGCCGCGATGCCGGACCGTCAGCCGGCCGGCGTTGTTCCGGCCGGAGCCACGGATCTGCGGCTCCAGCAGGGGCTTGTGCGGCTCCTTCGTCGTGATCTCCTCGAAGGTCGAGCGAGTCATCTGGCGGAGGCCCGGCGAGGTGGGCTTGTAGCTGCGCAACGGCACGGTCAGACCCCCTCGAAGAATTCGATCGACTGGCCGGGGGCAAGGGTGACGATGGCCTTGCGCCAGGGTGTGGTGTGGCCGACGATGCGACCGCGCTTCGTGCCCCGGCGCTTTTCCTTGGCCTTCGTGGTCAGCACGTTGACCGCCGTGACGGTCACGTTCTCCTTCTTGTAGAGCTCCTCGACGGCCGACTTGATCTGGATCTTGTTGGCGTCGCGGTGGACCGCGAAGGTGTACTTGCCGCGGCTCGACTCATCGATCGTCTTTTCGCTGATGACCGGTCGCAGGATGATCTCGGGTGCAGTCAGGACACTCATGCGTAGACCTCCTGCATGCGCGCCAGTGAGGACTGCTCGATCAGGACCAGGTCCGCATTGATGAGGTCGACCACGTTGAGCGAGTCGGCCAGGATGATCTCAACGCTCGGCAGGTTGCGGGCCGAGAGTTCCAGCATCTGATCGCGCCGTGGGGCGACGACCAGCACCCGGCCGGTCGCCTCCAACGCGCGCAGGACGCCGGCCAGCTCGCTGGTCTTGATCGCCTCGAGCCCGAAGCTGTCGATGACCTTGAGCTGCTCGTCGGTCAGCTTCGCGGTCAGCGCACCACGCAGGGCGAGCCGCTTCATCTTGCGCGGCAGGCGCTGCTCGTACGCGCGCGGATGCGGCCCGAAAACGGCACCACCACCACGATAGTGCGGAGCCGACGTGGAGCCCTGGCGAGCCCGGCCGGTGCCCTTCTGGCGATACGGCTTCTTGCCGCCACCGCGAACCTCGCCGCGGGTCTTGGTGTCGTGTGTGCCCGTGCGCCGTGCCGCCAGCTGGGCGGTCACGACCTGATGGAGCACGGCGGCATTGACCGGGGCAGCGAAGAGCTCGTCACTGAGATCCACGTCGCCGACGGTCTTGCCCGTCCGGTCGTACAGCGGGATGTTCGGCATGGTCAGGCCTTCTTCACGAGGATCAGTGACCCACGGCTGCCGGGAAGACTTCCCCGGACGAGCAGCAGGTTGCGTTCTGGGTCCGTGCGCACGACGCGGACCTTCTTGATCGTGGTCCGCTCGTCGCCCATGTGGCCGGCCATCTTGAGGCCCTTGTAGACGCGCCCTGGGGTCGTGCCCGGGCCGATGGATCCTGGCGCCCGGTGGTGATCCGAACCGTGGGTCTTTGGACCTCGGTGGAAATTGTGGCGCTTGATATGGCCGGCAAAGCCCTTGCCCTTGCTGACGCCGGTGACGTCGACCTCATCGCCCTCGGCGAACAGGTCCATGAGGGACACCTGCTGGCCGACGCTGAAGTCCGCCACGCTGTCCACCCGGAACTCGCGGATCGTCGCGACCTTGGGCAGGTCCTTGAGCTGGCCGGTCTCCGGCTTGTTCAGCTTCTTGACCACGTCCGTGCCGAGCTGGACGGCCGTGTAGCCATCCTGGGCAGGCGTGCGCAGGCGGGTCACCGTATTCGGCTCGATGACGAGGACGCTCACCGCGACCATCGTCCCGTCATCCTGGAAGACCTGGGTCATGCCGACCTTGCGGCCGATCAATCCGATACTCATCGCCCGGTCACATCTTGATCTCGATGTCGACGCCCGCAGCCAGCGAGAGTCGCATCAGGGCGTCGACCGTCTTCGAGCTCGGATCCAGGATGTCCACGAGCCGCTTGTGGGTGCGGATCTCGAACTGCTCCCGGGAGTCCTTGTCGATGAACGGAGAACGCAGGACGGTGAACTTCTCGATCCGGGTCGGCAGCGGCACCGGACCGACGACGTCTGCGCCGGTGCGCTGGGCGGTCTCGACGATCTGGGCCGCCGACTGATCGAGCAGTCGGTGGTCGTAGGCCTTGAGGCGGATCCGGATCCGTTGCTTCGCCATGTCAGCCCTACTCGACGATGCTGACGATGGCGCCGGCGCCGACGGTCCGGCCACCCTCGCGGATGGCGAAGCGCTGGCCGA
>JACCVB010000327.1 GCA_013698385.1 Chloroflexota bacterium | reverse complement strand
ATGCACCGGTGATCCCGATCGCGTACGGGACGGGCTGGGCGCTCGCCCGGGATGGACTGCTGGGTGCCGGCCAGAACGGTCTCGGCATCCTGCGCCTGGCCGGACTGACGTGGACGGAATGATCGGTTCGCGCGTCGCGCGTTCCCTGTGGTCGTTCCTCGTCGTGGCCATCGTCGCCGGCCCGGTCCTCGACCTGCCGAGCGCCGTACGCGCAGCCGAGCCCACGTTCGGCAAGCCGACGATCGATGCCGCATTCGGCAAGGGCGTGGAACTCACCCAGCCGATCACCCTGGACGAACCGGTCCGACGGGTGGAACTCCTCCTGACCACGGCCGACGGGACGCCGCCACTGGTCATCGAGGTGCCGCCGCCGACCGGGATCGAGCCGCAGACCCTGCGCCACACGGTGGATGTCGGCGGTGACGGCCACATCCTGCCGAACACGCCGGTCTCCGTGCGCTGGCGACTGACACCCCGGGCGCCCGATGCGCCGCCGGTGACCGGCCCCGAGGCCAGGACCGTCTACGCGGACGGTCGTTTTCCGTGGAAGACCGTGAGCGGCAAGACCGTGCGCGTGCATTGGTACGAGGGCGACGACGCCTTCGGGGCCGGCGCGCTCAAGATCGCCGAAGGGGCAATCCAGGAGACAGGTGACCTGCTCGGGGTGGCCGAAGAAGCGCCGATCGACTTCTTCATCTACGCCGATCAGACCTCGTTCTACGATGCCCTCGGTCCGGGCACCCAGGAGAACGTCGGCGGCCAGGCGAACGCCGGGATCCGGACCCTGTTCGCGCTCATCACCCCCGCGGACATCAACGATGCCTGGGTCGGCGTCGTGATCCCCCACGAGCTCGTCCACCTCGTGTTCGACACGGCGGTTCGCAACCCGTACCACTTCCCGCCACGGTGGCTGAACGAGGGCCTCGCCGTCTACCAGAGCCAGGGATACGACACGAGCGACCGATCCGGCGTGGAAGCGGCCGCTCGGGACGGATCGATCATCCCGCTCGATGGGCTCGCCGGCCAGTTCCCGACGACTCGAGACGGGTTCTTCCTCGCCTACGGGGAGAGCGCGTCGGCGATCGATTACCTCGTCCGGACCTACGACAAGGACGCCCTGGTCGCGCTCATCGGGTCGTACGCGGATGGTCGCACGGACGACGAGGCCTTCAAGACCGCTCTGGGCGTCGACACCGCCGAATTCGGTGACGCCTGGCTGGCCGACCTCCGGGCGGACCGGCCGTTGAAGCGTGGTCCGCAGCCGGCGCCGGAAGGCCCCAGGCCGTCATCCTGGAGCGTCGGGTCTGCCCGCCCGCCAGCGGCGACCGTGGACCCCAGATCGAGTCCGGGCTCCGCCCCGCCGACCGATCGCACGAGCGCCCGTGGAAACGGAGCACCGCTCATCCTGGTCGTGATCGTCGCGATGCTGCTGGCAGCCGCTGCGCTGGTCATCGCCCGAACCCGGGGCCGCCGCGGGCCGCCGACATCGCCCCCGGCCCGATGAGCGTCACCGGCCGACTGCGCGGTATCCCGAGCTGGCAGCTGACCCTGGGCGCCGCGTTGCTCGGACTCGGGTTCCTGGTCGCCGCCCAGCTCGGGTCAGAAGGTCCGCGGGTCCGCTACACGAGCCAGGAACGCTCGCCCCTGGTGGAGACCGCCGGCCAGCTCCAGGCGCAACAGGAGGAGCTGAAGCGTTCCATCCTGGACACGCGCACGAAGATCCAGGCCGCCGAGGGCGAGGGTGCGGGCTCCGCAGCACTCGTGAGGAACCTCAACGACCGGCTCCAGGAGGCCCGCATCGCCGCGGGCCTGATCCCGCTCACGGGGACGGGCCTCGTGCTCCAGCTCGAGGATTCGCAGGAGCCGGTGGCGCCGGACGGCAACGAGGGCGACTATCTCGTCGGCGCTCGCGACCTCCGCACGGTCATCGAGGAGCTCTGGTCCGCCGGCGCCGAGGCCATCGCGGTCAACGGGGAGCGGATCACGCCGTCGACGGCGGTCATCGATGTCGGTCCATCCATCCTGGTCAACTCGGCCTACCTCTCGCCGCCCTACCAGGTCACGGCAATGGGTCCGGCCGGGCTCTACTCGGCGCTCAGCGCGCGGCCCGGATTCGTGGATCTGGTCAGGGCCCGGGCGGAGGGCTTCGGTATCCGGATCTCGTTCGCCGAGCCGCCCTCGGTCGACATGCCGGCCTTCGCCGGGACCGTCACGCTGCGCTACGCGCGCCCGGCACCGTCGCCTGGTGCCGCAACGACGGACGCGTCAGCCATCGGCCTTCGGACGGACGGCCGATGAACGACCGTCGCAACCAGCTGACCGTCGCCCTGGTCGCCTTCGTGCTGGGCCTGCTCGTCGTCGTCCAGCTCCGCACGCAGGCCAGCAGCACGGCCTTC
>JACCVB010000377.1 GCA_013698385.1 Chloroflexota bacterium | reverse complement strand
TCGACGAAGCGGTCCATGGCCGCGGCCACACGCTCTTCCTGTCCGGCCCAGCGGGGCTCGGGAAGACGCGCCTGATCCGGGCGACCGCGCGAAAGGCCGAGGCCGCGGGATTGCGCGTCGAGGGCGGTGCGGTCGCCCCGCAGGACCGTGAGGTCCCGCTCGCCTCGATCCGCGAGATGGCGAACAGCATGCGCGACGATCCGGCCTTCGGTTCGCTCGGTCGGGATCTGCTGGCGATGGACGGATCGCATGGCGGCGACGCGCTCGGATCGCCGGCGCCTGCTGGTCGGCGGCACGGCCGACCGGATCCTCGAGGCGATCGACCGGCCCACGATGCTGGTCTTCGACGACCTCCACTGGACCGATGAGCTCAGCCTCGAGGTGATCGGCGAGCTCGCGCGTCACCGCCGCGATCGGCCGCTGTTCCTGCTCGCCGGGTATCGCGCCGACGAGTTCCCGGCGGACTCGATCCATCGCGAGTGGCGCGCCCGGATGCTCAGCCAACGCGAGGGCCAGGAGGTTCGCCTCAGGCCGCTGACCTTCGAGCAGACCGCCGTAGCCACGACCCTGATCCTTGGCGGCGAGTTGCCCGCACCGAGCGACGTCGTGGACGCCGTGCACGAGCGGACGAACGGCATCCCGCTCCACATCGAGGAACTCCTCGGAGCGCTCGACGACGACGCCCGGAACGACGGCCACCGGATCCGCGATGCCCACGTCCCGGACACGATCGGCGACGCCGTGCTCGCCCGCATGGCGCGCCTGTCCGACGATGCCCGCCTGGTGGCCCGAGCCGGCGCGGTGGTGGGCCGCTGCTTCAGCCCGGATGTCATCGCCGGCATGGTCGACCGGTCGCTCGCGGAGCTCGAACCGACCATCGAGGAACTCGTAGGGGCAGCGATCCTCCACCCGTTCCATTACATCGACCAGGGCTATTACGACTTCCGCCACCAGCTCCTCCGGGATGCGGTCTACGGCAGCCTCTCCCCGGCACAGCTTCGGAGGTTCCACGCCCAGGCCGCGGAATTCGGGATGAGCCTCGAGGGCGCCAACGTCATCCACGCCTCGCGCCACTACGAGCGCGCTGGACTCCGGCCGCAGGCGTTTAGGGCGGCGATGACCGGGGCCAGGGAGGCGAGCCGCATCTCCGCCCGGCAGGAGGCGTACGAACTCTACCGGCGAGCGATCGACAACATGCCAGAGGACCTGCCGATCAGTGAGCAGGGCGAGCTGTATGAACGGTTCGCCGAGGCCGCCATGGCCATCGAGCGAAACGAGGAGAGTGCGGAGGCGGCCTCGAAAGCACGAGAGCACTATCAGCTGGCGGGCCGCCCGCTGGAGGCGGCGGCCATGCTCGCGGCGATGTCCGTCGTGGCAGCCCGAAACGGGGCCCCGCACGCGGAAGTGCGCTCGTTCGCCGAACGCGCGCTCGATGAGATCGCCGACCTGCCGGTCGATCCGGACCGCGAGAAACTGCGCGCCTGTCTGCTGAGCGTTCGGGCAAACGATCGGCTGAACGATCGCGTACTCGTCCCGGATCTGGCGACGGCCCGGTCCGAAGCCCGTGCGGCACGCGAACTCGCGGAGTCCATCGGTGATCGAGAGACGGTCCTCGAGGCGGATCTGCTCCTTGCCCGGGTCGATATCGTCGACGGCCGCCACGAGACCGGCCTGCGGGACGGGATGCGCGCGGCGCGCGAGGCCCGCGACGCCGGCTTCGAGTCGGTCGGCGTCACGGGCTATCGGAACCTTGCGATCATGGCCGCGCGGATCATGGACCACCGCTCCGCGCAGGTCGCCCTCCGCGAGGGCCTCCAGTACGCGGACGCGATCGAGCAGTCGCACTGTCGGCAGATGATGGCCACGACGGCCGCGATCCTGGACTGGGGCGCCGGTCGCTGGGACTCGGCCGACGAGCGCGCCCGCCACGAGCTCGTCGATCGCGGGTGTCGGCGGGGCGTCATCGGGTCGCTCGATGTCATCGGCCTCATCGCGCTCGGGCGTGGCCGGCCGGACGAGGCCCGTCGCTGGCTCGAGGAGTCGCTGGCGGCCGGCCGCCAGATCGGCGAGGTGCAGTTCATCCTGACCCCGCTCTGGGCGCTCGCCGAAGTCGACCTCCTGTCCGGCGACGCCGACGCTGCCGTCGCCCGGTGCGAGGAGGGCCTGGACATCGCGTCGACGACCGGCGATCGGGCGCTGCTGATCCCGTTCGTCGTCACCGGCACGCGCGCCCGGCTGGCGGCCCACCGTCCCGATGAGGCGAAAGGCTGGCTCGACCGAGTCCGGGAGATGCTGCTCGGCTGGGAGGGCGTCGCCGGTCCCGCGATCGACATGCGGATGGCCTGCTCCGACTCGCTGCGGGATCGCTGTCGGCGGCACGGGATGCACTCGAGTCCGCAACGGGTGGTTGGGACGAGCGTGGCCGGATCTGGGAAGCGACGTGGGCCCGCCTCGACCTGGCGAGCTGCCTGATCCGTTCGAATCGCTTCGCGGAGTCGGCGGCCGTGCTCGCGGCAGTGCGCGAGACCGCTACGACCTTGGAAAGCCCCCTGCTCCTGGCCCGGATCGAGGAGTTGTCACGGGTCGCCCACCGACATGGCTCGTTCGACGAGCCGTGGCGCCCGCTGAGCTCGCGAGAATTCGAGGTCGCTCGCTGCATCGCCGCCGGGATGACCAATGGGGAGATCGCGGGCGAACTCGCCATCGCGCCGAAGACCGCCAGCGCCCACGTGGGGCACATCCTCGCGAAGTTGGGCGTGTCCCGTCGCGCGGAGATCGCCACGTGGGTCGCGAACATCGCCTTGCCGACCACTGCGCCAGCCAAGGCCGATCCCGCGGTCCTCAGCCATCGCTGAGCGGCGGGCCGGACGCGAAGCCCGACCCGCCGAGTCGCCCTACTCGGGCTGGTGGTGGCAGACCCACAGGCCCGGGACGAACTCCCAGTAGGTCCCGTCGGTCGACTCTGGGTCGTTCGGGCAGGGCCGGCCGTCGGACGACGCCTTGAAGGACGCGATCTCCGCGGTCTTGAAGTTCCCGGATGCGTCGAAGACCCGCAGCTGGAACGTCCCGCCACTGGCGATCAGGGCGTCTGGCCGCGCTTCACGGTCCCCGGGCTGATGCAGTGACCGTCAGGCAGCCCGACGGCTGCCGCGCAGCCCCACCCCGCGGACTCCGCCCGGGCTTGGTCCGTCGCACCGTTGGCGAGCACCGCGGGCGCCATGGCGCCGAGCACCATCGCCGCGACGGTCATCGTCATCGCGACTCGTCGGATCGTTGTCATCTCACGCCACCTCCACTGGGATCTCATAGACCTCGGCCGTCGGGTGGCCGGCGCGCTCATGG
>JACCVB010000275.1 GCA_013698385.1 Chloroflexota bacterium | reverse complement strand
TGCTCACGACCCCGTTGTTCATGGGCGCCGGGTTGCTCCTGGCCGTTCTCCTCAATCAACGGCTTCCGGGAATGTTCGTCTTTCGAACGATCCTGTTCGTCCCCGCCGTGCTCTCGGGCGTGGCAGTCGCCATCCTTTGGTTCGTCCTGCTCAACGGCGAGCTCGGAGCCGTCAACCAGCTCTTGCGCGCCATCGGCATCGAGGATCCGCCGAACTGGTTCCGAGACCCGGACTGGGCCCTCCCCGCTGTCGCGGTCATGGGTCTCTGGGGCGTCGGAGGCTCGGCGATCATCTGGCTGGCCGGACTCCAGAACATCCCGCCCCACCTCTACGAGGCCGCCGCGATCGATGGAGCCGGCGACGCCGCGAAGTTCCGACACATCACGCTGCCGCTCCTTTCAGGAACGATCTTCTTCGTGCTGATCAACCTGCTTGTGGACTCGCTCCTCATCTTCGCCCCGGTCTTCATCGCTAGTGGCGGGACCCAGTCCGGGGGGCCGAACAACTCCCTCCTCTTCTACATGTACTACGTGTACCGGAAGGCGTTCATCGAGGGCGAGCTCGGATACGGGGCGGCGCTGGCCTGGATCCTGACGGTCCTCGGAGCGATCCTGGTCTGGGCCGCGTTCCGCTTGGAGAAGCGGGTGTACTACCAAGCGGGGGCCGAAGGATGACCAGGATCGCCGCAGCCTCAACGGTCGAGCAGCTTCGGGGTCGGGGGCGGCGTGGCTGGCCGGCAGGCCGCGTCGTCCGGGCAGCGGCGGTCTATGGCGCGCTCCAGGTGCTGACGGCGTTCATCCTGCTGCCGCTGGGCTGGATGGTGACCGCAGCCCTGAAGCCCGATACGGCCATCGTCTTCGACTTCCCGCCCCAGTTCTTCCCGACCCGCTATTTCGAATGGGACACCTTCGCCAAGCCCTGTTCGACGAGGACGAGCCCTACGCTCGGTTCATTCTCAATACCGCGTTCCTCATCCTGGTCAACATGGTCTTCGCGGTGATCTCGAATTCGTTGATCGCCTACGCCTTCGCGCGGCTACGGTTCCGCGGCCGCGACCGGCTGTTCGCCGTTGTCATCGCGACGATGCTGCTGCCTGCACCAGTCCTACTGATCCCGCAGTTCTTGCTCTTCTTCCAGATCGGTTGGTACAACACCTACCTTCCCCTCACCATCCCGACACTGGCCGGCAACGCATTCTTCATCTTCCTGCTGCGGCAGTACATGCGGACGATCCCCAACGAGCTTGATGAGGCCGCGCGCATCGATGGAGCGAGTCACTGGACGATCTATCGCCGGATCATCCTTCCGCTGACCGCGCCGGCCCTGACGGTCGTGGCCGTCTTCACGTTCCTCGGTGTCTGGAACGACTTCTTCGGTCCTCTCCTGTACCTGGCCGATGGCGACCTGTACACCGTGCCGGTGGCCCTCGCGACGCAGGTCAGCCGCGTCGGCACGGAGTGGAACCGCTTGATGGCCGCGAACCTCCTGGCGATCGTCCCGCCGCTGGTCGTCTATTTCGTTGCTCAGAAGCAGCTAATCGGCGGGATCGCCTCCGTTGGGCTCAAGGGTTGAGTAGCGTGATCGCGCGTACCATCGTCCGATGACCGCCGCCCCGGACAGCGAGGAGACCTGATGTCCGACCTCATCCTTGTCACCGGTGGAGCCGGCACGCTCGGCCGCTCGGTCGCACCGGTGCTTCTCGAGGCCGGCTACGCCGTGCGCCTGTTGGACATCCGCGCGATCGAGGATGCCCCGATGGGCGCCGAAACGCTCATCGGGGATGTCCGAGAGCCTGCGGACGTGCGCTCCGCGATGGCCGGAGTCACTGGGGTGATCCATGCGGCCGCGTGGCACGGGATCCACCTGGGCGACCATGCCCGGGACGAGTTCTGGGACCTCAACGTCCGCGGGACCTATCACGTATTCGAAGCGGCGGCCGCGGCTGGTGTGCGGGCCGTCGTGCTCAGTTCCACGATGGGCGTGTACGGCGACTCGCGCCGCCCGGCCGACGGGGGACCGGCGCAGTGGATCGGCGAAGACCTGCCGCGGCGGCCCAGCGAGATCTACGGCGTCTCCAAGGTGATCTCCGAGGAGCTATCCCAAGCGTACGCCCGGATGGCCGGCATCGCCGGAGCTGCCCTGCGATACGGCATGTTCGTCCCGGAGCCATTCCATCACGCCGGGATCCGGTTCCTGTATGGCGGCGTGGACGAGCGGGATGTGGCCCGGGCGAACCTTGTGGTCCTGCAGCGCCTGCTTCGAGACGGCGGCCACCTCGGAGCATTCAACGTGTTATCGGAACTGCCATTCAAGGCCGACGATGGACTCGCGCTCCGCCAAGACCCGCTCGCCGTCGTCGGGCGGTACTGGCCCGACGCCCCGCGGCTCCTCGAGGCGGCCGGTGCCAAGCCCTGGGGTCCGATCGACGAGGTCTATGAGATCGGCCGGGCGGAGGCGATCCTCGGTTTCCGACCGAAGTGGGGCTTCGAGCAATACGTCGAAGCTTTGCGGAGCGGGCGAGACCGCCTGGTGTGATGATTGCCACGCTCCCAGACAATGGCCAGCCGACTGATGCCCTGCTCTATCCGCCCTGGTTACCGAGGCCGCGGCGCTGGCCGACGCGGAAGGCGTCGCCGGCGTCAGACTCCAAGGCCTCGGCCCCACGCACGATCTCAGCCCTTCGTGACAGGTCGTCCTGGGACCGCGGTTCATCAGCCACCGGAGGATCACGACGATGAACGCTATCCGTCGATTGCTTTTTGAGAACGGGCTCGCACTGGCGACCCTGGTCCTGTTCGCCTTCTCGCTGACGGCCCAGATCGGTACCGGCCTGGCGGAGACGAACTCGGACCGGAGCGAGCACGGAGAGCCCGGCATCGCCCTCGGGC
>JACCVB010000263.1 GCA_013698385.1 Chloroflexota bacterium | reverse complement strand
GACCGCGGACCGGTCATTCGGGGCCGCTCTGACCGGTGCGCTGGAGCGCGGCGAGTTGCACGGACCAGTCCGACTCGAGCTGGAGGGCTCGGCCGGCCAGTCGTTCGGGGCGTTCGCCGGTCCGGGCATCGAGTTGCGGCTGGTCGGTCAGGCCAACGACTACGTGGGCAAGGGCCTGTCCGGCGGTTGGATCAGCATCGCGCCCGAGCCCGACCTCGCGGTCGATGCCGCGAGCGAGGCGATCGCCGGCAACACGGTGCTGTATGGGGCAACCAGCGGCCGCCTGCACCTGGTCGGCCGGGCGGGGATGCGCTTCGCGGTCCGCAACTCCGGCGCCGAGGCGATCGTGGAGGGCATCGGGCCGCACGGCTGCGAGTACATGACCGGTGGGGTGGTCGTGGTCCTTGGGCCGGTCGGGGCCAATTTCGGGGCCGGGATGACCGGCGGGCGGGCCTACCTGTACGACCCGAGTGGTCGCCACGCGGCGGCGCTCAACGGCGAGTCGGTCGTCGCCAGCCGGCTGGCCACCGTCGCTCGCGAGCGAACCGACGGCGCCGCCCGAATGGCCGAGTTCCTCCGGCTCGTCGAGGACCAGCGCGAGGCGGGCTCACAGCTCGCCGATCGATTGCTCCGGGCCGACGATCTGGCAGCGACGATCTGGGTGGTCGAACCCGTGGCTCCCGTCGTGGCCATCCCGGTCGTCGCGACCGCGGATCGGGCCGTCGATCGCCCGGCGGCCGCCATCAGGGCGCCACTGACCGACCCGTCCGTGAAGGATCCGGGTCAGCCGGTCGTCTGACCTCGCGACCGCGCGTTCCCGATCGCGAGAATCGCGGCCGAGATGCCGATGAACCCGACGAGGACGGCGACGACGACGATCGCCACCTGGCCGTAGCCGCCGTTGGCGGGGTCCAGGAACGGATAGGGATACCAACCGTCCAGGGCGCCGCGGATGACGGTCAGCACGGTCCAGATCAGCGGGTAGATGAGCCACATGACGAGGTCACGCGCGCCAAGCCGGTGCATGGGCGGGTCCAGGATCCAGTCCAGGACGATGATCACCGGGAAGATCTTGTGCAGCGCCACATCCACCCAGACCAGCTGGAGCTGCACGTCCACGCCGGAGAGCAGGAAGATCACCACGAAGAACGTGACCGTCAGGTAGACGGCTGCCGCGCCGCGCAGCAGCTCCAGCGCCCGCGAGCGGCGGCGCCGCCCGACGACGAGGAGCCACAGGAACGCCGCCACGCCGACAAGGTTGCTCTGGATCGTGAAGAAGGCGAAGAACCGCGTCGGATCGAAGGCGCCGGCGTCCGCAAGGACCACGGCCTGGGCGACGATCGCGGCCATGACCAGGATCAGTGACCCCAGGCGCAGCGCGGGCAGGAACGCGGGTCGGTTCACCCGCGGATGGTAGCCCGCCGGTGCGTGCATGGAGACCCTGTCCCGTGCAACGGCGGTCGGCCGATACCGACCCGCAACCGCACCGCACCCTGACCGCTAACGACGGGCCCCATCGTCCGCGCCTACGCTGCGCTCATGATGGGGAAGCGGCACCCGGGAACGCCCCCGACCATGCCCCGCCCCATGGCCGACTCGCCCGCCACCCCGTCCGCCTCGAAGGTGACCCACATGATCCACCCGTCCGACCCGCAATTCACCCGCCCCCTCGCCGTGCGCGGTGGCCAGGGCGCGCCGGTCACGTGCGCCGCCTGCGGATGTCGCTTGGGGCAGACCGGCGAGGCCTGGTTCCACTTCAACCCGATCGGCGGGCGTGACGCCCGCGGCTGCCGGGTCGCTTGCGCCGACGCCGCGCACGACCTCACCGGTCGACCGGTCTCCGTCGCGGTCTGACGCGCGGTCCTCGCCGGCTACGGCATCGGTTCAGGCTGCCGACGATGGCGCCCCTTACGCGGTGACCGGCTCGTCGACCACGATCCGATAGCCGACGCCGCGTACCGCGACGACATGTGGGCCACCGGCCTCTTCCACCTTGCCGCGCAGGCGGGCCAGGTGCGGCTTGAGCCAGAGCAGATCGGGGTCGGTCTCGGCCGGCCAGCCAGCCCGGGCCAGCTGGAGGTGCGGGACGATGTCGCCGCTGGCCCGGACGAGCGCCTCGAGCAGGCGGAATTCGGTCGGCGTGAGGCTCAGCGACGCATCGCCGACGCGCGCCTCGTGGCGTCCGGGCTCCAGGACGAGGCCTCCGGCCTCCAACGGGCCGGCGGGGGCGCCGCTGGCGCCGGGCCGGTCCACCCGCCGCATGATCGCGGCGATCCGCGCCAGCAGCTCGGCCTTGCCGAACGGCTTGGTCAGGTAGTCGTCCGCGCCGAGTCCCAGGGCGCGGACCTTGGCGGCCTCGCCGCTCTCTCCAGAGACGACAAGGATGGGTGCCTGGCCGATGGCGCGCATCTGGCCGGCGACGCTGAACCCGTCCGGACCGGGCATCGCGAGGTCGAGCAGGACGAGATCCGGGTGTTCCTCGCGGAAGCGCTTCACGGCGGTCAGGCCGTCGTACGCGGTGATGACCTGGTGGCCCTCCGTGCCCACGAGCGCGGTGATGGCTCCGACCATGGCCGGGTCGTCGTCCACCACGAGGATCCGCAACGGACGACTAGGCATGCTGATCACGATCCTCTCTGGCGGCCATCAGATGGCCACGACGGCGGGCATGGCGACGACGAAACGGGCCCCGTGGGGCGAGGCCGGCTCGCACCACAGACGTGCACCCATGGATTCACCCAGGCGTTTGGCGGCATACAGGCCGATCCCGGAACCCCGGGCGGTGTGCGTGTCGCGACGCGCATAGGGCTCGAAGATGCGTTCGCGCCAGTCATCCGGGATGCCCGGTCCCTCGTCGCTGACGCCCACATGGGCGACCCCCTCGACGAGGCTCCAGCCGATCGTGATGGTCGTCCCGGGCGGCGCGTACTTGACCGCGTTCTCGACGAGATGTTCCAAGATCTGGCGCAGCCTGGGCGGGTCGGCCAGCGCGTGCAGTCTGGCCGTGCCACGCACGGTGACGCCGTGTCCACCGAGCAGCGGCAGGAGCGAGTCGAGGACTTCACGGACCAGCCCTTCCAGATCGACCGGCACGACCGAGGCCGGCCCTTCCGGCACGACGCGGACGGACGCCAGGATCGAATCCACGAGGCGATCCAGTCGTTCCACCTGCTCGAGGGCCGACCGGTGCCAGGCCGCTCGCGTGTCGCGTCGCGCGATGTCGCGCGAATCGCGGCCACGCAACGGTGGCTCCTCGGCGAGCAGGTCGGCATACGCCCGCACGACGGCGAGCGGTGTCCGAAGTTCGTGGGTGACGAGGGCGATCAATTCGCTGCGGGCTTCATCGATCCGGTTGAGCGCTTCGACGCGGGCTTCCGCTTCGCTCTGCTGGCGGCCCTTCTCGACGATGCCCGCGAGCAGGTCCGCAACGGCACCCAGCTGGGCCACATCCTGCTCGTGGAAATCGCGCGGCTGTTCCGTCTGGACATTCAGGACCCCGACGGTCTGGTCGTGCCAGGTGAGTGGCACGCTGAGCATCGACGCGACGAAGCGTCGCTGGTCCAGGCCGCGGACCCACAGGAAGCGCCGATCCGACTTCACGTCGGCGATGACCAGCGGCCGGCGCAGGGCGGCCACGCGACCGGTCACCCCTTCCCCGAAGGGCACGCGCGCCCGGCCGATCTGGAAACGGTCGAGGCCATTCGTCGCTGCCAGCGTCAGGTACGCTCCGTCCCGATCCAGCAGGTACAGAGAGGAGACATCGGCATGGAGCGCGTCACGGGTCCCGTCGACGACCGTCTCCAGCAGCTCGTCCCAGGTTCGCGCGGTCGTGACCAGGCGGGCGACCTGGTGCAGGAACCGGAGTTGCTCGAGCTGCTCCAGCTGTTCGGCCTTGACGCGGGGCGCGGGGAGCCGGCTGCCCGTCATGTCCGACGCTGGGGGTGCCATGACCATCACGATACAAGGGTACGAACGAGGGGGCCGCAGAAAGGTTGCGGGCCTGTCTTCCCTAGGTTGCGGACGCGGCTGATCGCGCGGGCCGCATGAGCGGATCTCCCACGAACGCGGAACCGGCGGGGATCGGCTCCGCGGGCGCCCGCGACCCACTCTCCGTGGAAGTCCGCTTGCTCGGAGCACTCCTTGGCGAGGTCATCACCGAGCAGGCGGGCGAGGCCACCTTCCAGCTGGTGGAACGACTGCGCCGCGATGCGATCGCCATGCGCCAGGGCGAGCATACGGACGATCGGGCGCTCCACGCCGCGGACCTCGACGACCTGGACCTCGGCACGATGGAATCCGTCATCTCCGCGTTTTCGCTCTACTTCCAGCTGGTCAACCTGGCTGAGGCGCGCGGTCGGGTGCGCGCTCTGCGTCGCCGGGAGCGCGCGATGCGCGACGGCTTCCTGGACGACTCGGTCGCGGAAGCGCTCGATCGACTCCGTCGCACCGGCTACGACGACCCCGAGCTTGACGGCCTGCTGGCGCGGCTCCGGATCAACCCGGTCCTGACCGCGCATCCGACCGAGGCGCGACGCCGCACGGCGCTGGTGGCCCTGCGCCGATGCGCGGTCCTGGTGGATCGGCTGGACGATCCGCGGCTCACGCCGTCGGAGGATCGAGAAGTCCGCCGTCGCCTGCGCGAGGAGATCACGATCCTGTGGAGGACGGCCGATCTGCGCTCGATCGCACCGGAGCCGCTGGATGAGGTGCGCACGGCGATGGCGGTCTTCGACTCGACCCTGTTCACGACCGTGCCACGGCTCTATCGGGCGACGGATGCCGCCCTGGACCTGACATCGGGATCGGGGGCGCCGGGGCCGGGAGCCAGCGGCACGCGCAAGGCCCGGGGATCGCGTGGCCCGCGCTCGGGCGAACGGCCGGTGCGGACCCCGGCCTTCGTGCGCTACGGCAGCTGGATCGGCGGCGATCGAGACGGCAATCCCTCGGTCACGGCAGAGACGACGCGCCACGCCGTGCGGATCCACGCCGATCACGTCCTGCGCGGCTATGAGGCGGTCGCCCTGCGCCTGATGCAGACGATCTCCGCCGCGTCACCCGGCGATCGCGTCCCGCGTGCGCTCGCCAACCAGCTGGCCCGCGACGCCGAGGCCCTGCCGGAGACGGACCGCCAGCTTCGGCGTCGGTTCCCGAATGAGCCGTACCGTCAGCGGTTCGGCTTCATCGCCGAACGACTGCGTCGCACGCGGATCGCCCTGACCGACGAAGCCGGCCCGCGATCCGGGCACTACGAGGACGCGGCCGCCTTCGATCGCGAGCTGGTCGAGACCCAGGATTCCCTCGTCGCCGATGGGCTGGGCCGGGTCGCGTGGGGTGAGGTCGCCGAGCTTCGATGGCAGCTCGACACGTTCGGGTTCCACCTGGCTTCACTCGAAGTGCGCCAGCACGCGTCGGTCCACCGCGCCGCCCTCGCGGCTGTGGAGCGCGGTACGCCGGACGATGCGGCGGTGGCCGTCGGGGTGACGCTGGGGGAGGTGCTGGCCACGTTCCGGGCGATCGGGTCGATCCAGGATCGCTTCGGGGTGGAGGCCGCCCATCGAGTCGTCGTGTCGTTCACGGCTGGACCGGCGGACGTGCTCGATGTCCTGCGCCTGGCCGGGATCGCCTCCGACGACGAGCGGACGCCAGTCATCGATGTCGTGCCGCTCCTCGAGTCATCCGAGGCGCTCGTTGCCGCCGGCCCGATCCTGGATGCGCTGCTACGTGACCCCGTCTATCGACTCCATCTCGCGGCGCGAGGCGATCGGCAGGAAGTCATGCTCGGCTACTCGGACTCGAACAAGGAATCGG
>JACCVB010000256.1 GCA_013698385.1 Chloroflexota bacterium | reverse complement strand
TGCCGATGACGTTGAGGCCCTGGGCCAGACCCACGGTCGTCGTCGACTTGCCTTCGCCGAGGGGCGTCGGCGTGATCGCCGTCACGACCACGTACTTGCCCCTCGGCCGGTCGCCCTCGAGGCGCCGGATCCCCTCCAGGGTCACCTTCGCCTTGGTGTGGCCGTACAACTCCAGCTCCTCGTCTCGGATGCCGAGTTCCGCGGCGATGTCCCGGATCGGCCGAAGGGTGACGGAACGGGCGATCTCGAGGTCGGAGGGAAAGCTCATCAGGACTCCTCGGGGCCGGTCAGCTCGCTGGCGCCGGGCTGTTGGCCGGGCCGACCTGACGTTCGGCGGCACGGATGAGATGAGTGAGCAGGAGCGCATTGGTCAGCGGGCCGACGCCACCCGGCACGGGCGTGATCGCCGACGCGACCTCGCGCGCGGACTCGAAGTCCACGTCGCCCACCAGTCGACCGTCGACGACGTTGATGCCGACATCCACGACGACCGCCCCGGGCTTCAACATCGACCCGTTGACAAGGCCCGGATGGCCGGCCGCGACCACCACGATATCGGCCCGGCCGACGTGGCCGGCAAGGTCCGCCGTCCGCCGGTGACAGACCGTGACCGTGGCGTCCTCGCGCACCAGCAGGAACGCCGCAGGCATGCCGACGACGGCCGATCGGCCGATGACGACCGCGTCCTTGCCTTCGATCTCGATGCCCGAGCGGCGCAGGATCTCCACCGAGGCATGGGCCGTTGCCGGCAGGAACCCGTCGTACCCGAGGCGCAACAGGCCGGCGTTGACCGGGTGGATGCCATCGATGTCCTTGGCCGGGTCGATCGCATCGATGACAGCGCGCAACCGGATCGTCCCGGGCAGTGGCATCTGGACGATGATTCCGTCCACCGTGGGGTCGGCGTTGAGGGCATGCAGCGTGGCCGTGATCGTGCCCTCCGTCGCCTCGTCTTCCAGCTCCACTCGTCGGCCCTCGATGCCGACTTTCGCGCAGCTCCGCAGGATCTGCTCGAGATAGACCGTCGAGGGCGCGTCGCGCCCGACGATGACCACGGTCAGCCCGGGCGCCCGACCGGTCCTCGCCAGAAAGCTCGCCACGTCCTCGCTGACCGCGGCGCGAATCTCCACGGCGATCGGTCCGCCTTCGAGGTGGCGGGCGAGCCTCGGCACGGTGGCCGTCACCAGGACGCGGGGACCGAGGCGTCGCCGCCCAGGCTTGGGGTGTCCGTGGCCTGAGGGTCCATCGGCTCGCGAGGCTCCCCGCTGAGGACGATCTGACGAACCGCCGTGGCGAGCGCCTCGACATCGTTCAGGAGGCCGTGGACCTTGATCGTCATCTCGCCTTCGGCCACGGGGTCGCCGACCGACGGCAGGTTGACCAGGACATTGGCCGCTGCACCGCGGGCCGCGGCTTCCCCGAGCAGCGCGGCGACGTTCAGGTCACTCGACGCGTTCACGTTGCTCCGACCGGCGAGCGCCTCGGCCACCGCCACCAGGTCCACACAGGCCTCCACGCAGCGCATCGGCACCTCCGCCGCCCGGCGAGCCGCGGCCTGCATCGCGGTCGTTCGCTCGGCGACCTGGGGGTCGGTCTCACGCGGCAGCTTCATCGCGCTGCTGAATGCGGCATAGGCGTCGGCATCGTCCTGGGCCAGGTCCAGAAAACCGTTCGCCAGGCGCTGTCCGGTCTCCGCGGCCCAGGCCAGGACCGGTTCGTGGGCCGCGTACTTCGGACGTCCGGCCGAGAGGGTCGCGACCATCGCCACGAGACTCGCGCCGAGGGAGGCCGCGATCGCAGCCGCGCTGCCGCCACCCGGGACCGGGTCGGAGGACGAGAGTCGATCGACGAAGGCGTCAACGGTCAGATCGCGAAATCGTCCGTCGGTGGGCGAAGCAGTCACGCGGCGATTGTAGGTGCCCCGCCCGGCAGCGACACGGCGGTCGCTCGCCGAGCCCTACGTTCAGGCGGCCCGATGGCCCTCATCCAGCCCCGTGACCGTCCAGCGCCTGGAGCGGTGCTGGTAGCTCAGCGACAGGCGGGCGTTGCGCGTCTCCACCTCGAACAGCGTGCGTGGTCCGGTGATGACCGGGAACGCCGCAGCCTCCTCACGGATGGCGTGCAGGTGGGTGATGGGAAGTCGCTCGTCGCCCCAGGTGATCTCACGGGGACGACCACTGAACCAGTCCGTCCGGACTCGGACGGTGACGGGCTCGACGCGGATGAATGCCATCTGGTGGCTCCTTTCCGGGGGCGGCCTGGCGGGACGGTCGTCCGGAGCACACGGTCGACAGAACGTTTGTTCGATTGACTGACGTCACCGTAGACCGAACAGGCGTTCGATGTCAAGCGTCGTCAGACGGAAGGTCGTCCATCGCCGTGACACCTAGCGTGTCACGCGCCTCCGCACCTTCAGCGGCGTCCACCCCGCGATCGATCGGCATCCCGCGCGCGCGCCGGTCAAGCGGGTTGCGTGGATCACGCTCGAACGGCGACGGCAGGCCCGCCCCGACGAGCCGTCCCCGGGTCACCGCCCGCTCTCCATAGCGACGACGCAGCCCGTCGGCCGCCTCGATCACCCGCCGCCGACGCGGGTCCTCGGTCGCGAACAGGCCGAGCTGCTCGCGCTCGCCAAGGTTGGACGCGGTCACCCCGAGCAGTCGGACCCGTATGCCCCGCAACTCCGGACGGGCCAGCTCGAGGGCGGCCCGGAAGATCGGCTCGGTCAGGTCGGTCGGTTCGGGCAGGGTGCGCTGACGCGTGATCGTGCGTAAACCGTCGTCCCGGATCTTGACCGCGATCGTGGACGCACGGACGCCGGCCGATCGAAGTCGACCGGAAACGCCTTCCGCCATCGCCAGGAG
>JACCVB010000254.1 GCA_013698385.1 Chloroflexota bacterium | reverse complement strand
CGCTCATCGCGGCGGCCATCCTGCCGCTCACCCTGTTCGGGGTCGTCGTGATCCTTGTTAGAGGATCGGTCGGCGGACCGGCGGCGGACCCCACCGTCGGGCGCGTGCTGCTCTTCGCGATCGCCGTCGTGGTCACCCTCGCGATCATCACGTCCTATGCCCTGGCCGGCGACCTGCTCGGGCCATTGAAGTCGGTCGCCTCGGCCGTGGACCGCGTCTCCGCCGGCGATCTCTCCACCCCGATCCAGGTCGCGGGCGAGGACGAGCTCGCGCGCCTGGCCGACAGCCACAATCGACTCGCGGCGGACCTCGAACGCCGGAATCGGGAGCTCGGCCGGATCCTCGCGGCGATCGACGAGGTCTCGCCACGGGACAGCGTCGCGGCGCTGGTCGATCGAACGGCCGCCGACGCGACGTCCGCCTTCGCCCTGATCGACGCCGTCGTCGTCATGGGCGACCCTTCCAACCTCGAGCGCGAGGATGTCGTTCCGGGGGTCTCGCGACCGCTTCGGGCGGTGCTTCGAGCAGGCGGCGAGGATCTCGGCGTCCTTGTCGGTCGATTGCCGGCAACGCGGCGCTGGGAGCGGGCCGACCAGGACCTGCTCGAGCTGTTCGCGAGCGAGATGGCGGCGGCGATCCGGAATGCGCAGCTGTTCGCGACCGTGGAGGCCCAGAACCAGCAACTCCTGGAGCTGGACGCGGCCAAGGACGACTTCCTGCGCGGGGTCAGCCACAACCTCCAGACGCCGCTGACCAGCATCCGGGCGTATGCCGAGCAGCTGGAGTTGGTTCGGCCGGATCGACGCCTCGGAATCATCGGGGAGCAGTCCGAGCGGCTGTCCCGGATGGTTCGCCAGTTGCTGACGGTGACGCGGCTGGAGTCCGGGGCGCTTCGGCCGCGGACCGAGGTCGTGTCACTGGCCACGCGCGTGCGCAAAGCGTGGGAGGCGCTCGGGGCGGACGACGTGCCGTTCACGCTCGACGACGACGCCGGCGGCTGGCTGGCCGTCGCCGACGCGGACCAGCTGGACCAGGTGCTCTGGGCGCTCCTGGACAACGCGGTCAAGTACGGGGGCGGTACGCCGGTGCGTGCCGCGATCGGGGTGGATGCGGGGCTGGACGCGGCGGCGGGTCGGGTGCGCGTCACGATCCGGGACAACGGTCCGGGCGTGGCGGCGGAGGATGTGGGCCGGCTGTTCGGTCGCTTCCAGCGCGGGGAAGGGTCCGAACAACCCGTTCACCTTCGGCGATGGCAATGGCGATGTGCCGAACAGCCCCAACGACATCGCATGGACGTGCTACGGCACCTGCGGCAACATGGACTCCGCGACGGTCCGGGCAATGGTCAACGGCACGAGCCCGGTGTCGGTCACCCTGGACCCGAAGGTCGATTTCACGAAGTACATCGGCCAGCAGAACAACGGCAACCACTCCACCTTGTTCGGCGATCTCCAGCAGCTCGCCGCAGGTGAGGAACTTGCTGTGCCGATCGTCGACGACAACGGGCTGTTCCAGGGTTGGGCCACCTTCCATGTCACGAGTGCCGACCAGGGGAACAAAACGCTTCGAGGCTACTTCGTGAGCCCATTCGATACCAACAGCTCGCTCACGGTCACGGGTTGCACCGGATCGTGTCCCAAGCCGCGCTACTTCGGGACGTACGTCCTCAAGCTGGTGAATTAGCGTCCGGCCCCGGCACTTCAGTCCAGCCGGTAGGCCTCCGGGCGCCGGTTGGCGAGGACGGGGATCTGACGACGGACCGCGGCGACGCGGTCCATATCGATGTCCGCCGCGATGATGCCGACCTCGTCGGCCGCCTGGGCGATGACCGTGCCCCACGGGTCGATGATCATCGAACGTCCGTAGGCGGGCTGGCCGGCTGGGCCACCGATCTGGGAGGGGGCGAGGACATAGGCCGCATTCTCGATCGCGCGGGCACGCAGGAGCACTTCCCAGTGATCCCGGCCGGTCCGCTCGGTGAAGTTCGCGGGCACGGTCAGGACCTCCGCGCCGGCCAGCGCGAGCGACCGGTACAGCTCGGGAAAGCGCAGGTCGTAGCAGATCGTCAGGCCGACGCGGGTTCCTTCGATATCAAAGCAAACGGGCCGGCCGCCCGCCGCCACCCTCGCCGACTCCGTGTCGACCGGTCCGGCGTCGACCGCGACATCGAACAGGTGGATCTTGCGATACGTGGCCGCGACCTCGCCCGATGGCGCGATCAGGACGCTGGTGTTGTATGGGCGATCCTTGTCGTCCGAGGTCTCGGCGACGCTGCCGATCAGGATCCAGGTCTTGTGGCGCCGGGCAACGTCAGCGAAGGGGTCGGTCAAGGGCCCCGGGATGGGCTGCGCGCTGGCTCGGAAGCCGGCGTCCGGGCCGCGGTAGTGCAGGTATTCGGGGAGGGCCACGAGGCGCGCGCCGGCCTGGGCCGCCTGGTCCGCCAGGGCGGCGGCGCGCTCCAGGTTCGCGGCGACGTCTTCGGTCGCATCAAGCTGGACCAGGGCGACGGGCAAGCGCATGGCCGCATCCTACGCTGCGGTGGCGGCCGGGGTCCGTTGGGGGCGCGCCCGTTGGCGGCGGCGCGGTCCGGCATGGCGCGTGGCGCGTGACGCCGCGGTCCGGCACACCGTCTCGACAAGTGATGTCATTCGGCTACATAAATCCGGCGCAGAGGCCAGCAGACGAGCGCTGCGAGCGACCCGTCCATCGCCGCCCGCAGTTCTCTCCGTCGTCCCAGACCCTTGACCGCGAGCCGTGACAGATCGCGTGGTCCGCTGCAACCCGCACCATCCCTCGGAGCATGGGAGCGCAAGTCGGGCTGTGGAGCGCAAGTCGGGCTGTGGAGCGCAAATGGGGCTGCCTTTGGCCGCGGATGTGTAGCCGAGTGACATCACGTCCCGAGGCTGCTTCCGGAGCTCCAACTCGATCCCCGCGGTCCGGCGCGATCTCCGCGGGTCTCTTCGCGAACCCATCGATGCGAGGCCCGCCGCTGATATGTAGCGGAGTGACATCGCGTCGGCGGAGTCCTCCCGGGCGCCGCGCGAGCCACGTGAGCGCCTCGCGGCCTTAGCGGATCCCGGTGTCGTAGTTGAGCTCGACGACCGCGGCGGCGCCCTCGATCACGGATGCGCCCACCGGGGCCGGGGTGCCCATGAGGCCGTCCACCGGGCCGGCCACCACGGTGTAACTCCCTGCTGGCAGTGCCACGAATGCCAGCCCGCCCAAGTCCAGGGTGACCTCGGCGACCGTCGTTCCCGAGGCGTCCTGGACGACGATCTGAGCGCCCGGCACGACCCGAGGCGCACACGACGGATCGGGCGGGT
>JACCVB010000250.1 GCA_013698385.1 Chloroflexota bacterium | reverse complement strand
CGGCGATGCCCACAGTCACTGACCTCGGTGATGGCGACAGCCGACGGTTGGCTCGGTTCCTGAGGCTATCCCTGAGTTGGACGACCTATCAGTCGATCGCGTTCGAGACGCGACAGTAATGTGCTGTGTAGTTATGAGCTGTAGGTGCGGCGGTTGCCGACGTCGGTCACGCTCGATACGATTGAATTCAGCGGCGGAGTAGCTCAGTGGTAGAGCAGGGGACTCATAACCCGCTCGTGTGAGTGTCGCCGCACGTCGCCAAGCATCGTTTCGTACGTGGATGGGCCTCCCGGGGTCCATCTTGGTGTCGCCGAATGTCGCCGACTATCGCCCCGATGGGTATCCAGAACCGGACTCCGCTCGTCCCGCAGGGGAGGATCCATGCGACTGACCTTCGACCCCACGACCGGTATCGCGGCCGTCGAGACGATGGACGTCGACGGCCAGGTGACGACGAAGGCGACCCGGATCGGGTCAACGCGAAGCCTTACGTCGCGACGTGACCCTCGACCACCACCGCCCGCCGGACCCACTACGTCACCGGGCCAGCGGCCTGGCCGCGGGGCAGGCCAACCTCCAGCGGGGACCTGCTGCCCCGCGGGATGAGGCCCTCGCGCTCCAGCGGGCGACGTGATGCAAATGCATCACCTGACGACCTCGACCAGTAGCCGGCCAGCGCCTTGGGGCGGGAGGATGCGCCCCAGGCGGGGCCGTCGGAAGGTTCACTACGGTTGCCGCTTCTGACTGCGCATATGCGCTGTCACGGCGTCGACGTGGTGGTGGTGCTGGGGTAGGTGTAGGTGGTCACTCGCGGACCTCGGCCCCTGGGAACGCCTCCACGAGCTTGCGTGCGACGTGCTCCGGCGACGTCGATCGCGCCGCCAGCGCAGCCTGATCCACGGCAACCCGGAAGCGCCGACGACTCGCCTTCGTCGATGGGAACGGGTACGTCTTGCGGACCCCGTCAGCGGTCCAGCTCACCAGGCCGTGCCCCTCGATCAGCACGACCACCACGCTCATGGTCCGTCTGGCTCGTCCGGATCGTCGAGCGACACCGACCGGAGGCTGGGCCATGCTGGCCCTATGCCCGACCCGGAGGTCCCGGAGCGTCCGGCGAGGCGACGCTTCACGGCGGAGTACAAGCTGCGGATCGTCGAGGAGGCGAACGCGGCGATCGAGCCCGGCCAGGTCGGCACACTCCTGCGGCGCGAGGGCCTGTACAGCAGCCACCTCGTCGACTGGCGCCGGCAGTACCGGCTCGGCGCGCTGTCGAGCCTCGCCCGGCCGCGCGGACGGCCGAACCCCAACCCTTGGCCGCCGAGACGGTGGTCGGGGGCTCCTTTCAGGGCGTGACAGACCGCGTTGTCGCCATCGGCGGCACTGGTCTAGAGCGACGTCTCGGGGGTCAGCGGCTCAGGGCGACATGCAGGTAGGCGATGAAGGGCTTCGTCACGCTCATCGTGCCGTGGATCCGGATGCCGCTGGAGAGCGCGCTGATCGTGTAGCCGTTCCCGATGTAGATGCCGATGTGCGACACGTAGCCCGAGTATCCATACACGACGAGGTCGCCGACCCGCGGGTTGTAGCGGCTGGCGAGTCCGCGGTCTCGGAAGTACGAGTAGTACCCGCGCGACGTCATCCGGGAGCCACCGATCCGGCTCAGGAGGTCCGTCGCGCGGAAGGTGTGATAGACGAACCCCGAGCAGTCAAACGAGTTCGGCCCGGTGGCGCCCCACACGAACGGATCACCGATGTGCGACTTGGCATGGGCGACGATTTGCGCGGCTTCGGTGTAACTCGCCTCAACGGTCGCAGGCGCCTGGACGGGCACGAGCACGACCGCGAACAGCAGTGCCATCAACGCACCCTGGACGCGTCGCTGTAGGACAGCGCCGACCGTCCGGTGCATGGGCTGGGCGGGCGCCGGTGCGGCGCCGATCTCGGCATACGGCAAGACTCTTGCCTCCTCTCTACCAGACACCGCGCTGGGGCGCGGTGACGCTGGGCTGATGCCACGGCAGACGGGGGCGACGACACGTGCCTTCGCGGGTGGTGGGGCACGACGAACCCTACGGAACGGGGAAGCCCCGATACAGGTCGACAGGGGGTGCTGCCGTGGGCGCGGCGATCTTCTGTTGTCGACCTTGTACGGCGTCGGCGGCGGGTTGCTCCGCCTGATCGCCACGAGACCCTACGGCGCGGGTAGCGCGGTGTCAATCCTACAAATGACCCAGACCGCGCGCCGAAGAGGGAGGCTACGCTGGCGCCTCCTTTTTATAGGATGCGCAAAAAGCGCAACCGCGCCCGGGCTCCATGGCCGGCGCCCGAGCTACTGGCGACCGCACCCAACGAGCTGTGGTCGTGGGACATCACGAAGTTGAGCCAAGTGGACCTGGTTCTACCTGTACGTCATCCTCGACGTCTTCTCCCGCTACGTCCCGGGCTGGACGGTCGCGACCCGGGAGAGCGCCGCCCTCGCCGAGCGGCTCATTGCGGACACCGTCGACAAGCAGGCCATCGCCAGAGGCCAGCTCACCATCCACTCCGATCGGGGCAGCTCGATGGCGTCGCGGCCGGTCGCGCTCCTGCTGGCCGACCTGGGCATCGCCAAGAGCCACAGCCGGCCGCACACGAGCAACGACAATCCGTATTCCGAGGCCCACTTCAAGATCCTCAAGTACCGGCCGGGCTTCCCGGCCCGCTTCGGCTCGATCGAGGACGCGCGGGCCTTCTGCCAGCGGTCTTCCCCTGGTACAACACCGAGCATCGCCACTCGGGTATCGGGCTCATGACGCCGGCGATCGTCCATGCCGGCCTGGCGCCTGAGGTCCAGGGCGCCCGGGCGATCACCCTCAGCCAGGCCTGTGTCTCACCCGGCTTGACAGGTTCCGGGTCACGAGTTCCGGATCCCGCCGGTCATCTACGGCTATCCGGCTCCGGAGACGTTCGATGCGGCCGAGCGCGGCGACGTCACGATCGGAGGGTGCATGCCGGACCTTCCCGTCGAGCGGTCGTGCCCGACATGCGGCCTGACCACCGAATGGGCATCCCGATGGGTATCCAGCCGGTCCGACGCGGGCCGGCCAGCGGCCCAGGGATCGCCCGATCTGAACGTGGTAGGGTCGACTTTGTCATTCAGCGGCGGAGTAGCTCAGTGGTAGAGCAGGGGACTCATAAGCCCTTGGTCGGTGGTTCAAATCCGCCCTCCGCTACCAACCCTGACCTCATGCGAAACGACCCTCGAAGCCTCGAGGTCGTTTCGTTTCCTTCACGTCGACGGTCGGCAGCATCCAGCCCGCCCATCCGCCCGTACATTCCTGTGTGGGCAGGACGTCCGTCAGGGGGCGGTCGAACGGCTCGACGGTATACTCGCTCCACGCGGCGGCGCACGGTCACCGCCCGTTCGATCCGGAGGCGTTCACTTGAACCCCAAGTTCTTCAGGAA
>JACCVB010000236.1 GCA_013698385.1 Chloroflexota bacterium | reverse complement strand
CCCTTGGCCACGCCGGCAGTGGCGGCCGGGGCCTTGGCCGTGCCCTTGGCCGCTGCGGCAGTGGCCTTCGCCGGGGATCCCGACCGTTTCGCGGCCATCTACGACTCGCCGTAGTGCAAGTCAGCTGATTCGCGCCGGCTGCCTCGCATTGGTTCGCCCATCGATCGTGTCACCGGGCGGCTCGCGCGTGGACCGGGTCCCGTTGGGCCCCACCGCGCCTCCATCCGGACCGGTCTGGGCCTCCGGCCGAGTCCAACACGACACCGGTTCGTGCCTGTCAGGACCCCGCCGGGAGATGACCGGGATCGGCCGCCCACCGCAATCCCGTCAGGCCCGGCCGCCCCCGTGGGCACGCGAGCCCCGACAGTCCCGCGAGCCCCGACCGTCCCGCGAGCCCCGACCGTCCCGCGAGCCACGGCCACCCCGCGAGCCACGGCCGCGTCCGCCCCTGTCGTCACGGCGCTATTCCGTCTTGACCGCGTGGCCGCCGAACTCGTTGCGCAACGCGGCGAGGACCTTGGCGCCGTACGAGTCGTCCTGCCGTGACCGCAGGCGGGTCAGCAGCGAGAGGGTGATCACCGGTGCCGGCACGTCGCGATCGATCGCTTCCTGGACGGTCCAGCGTCCCTCCCCAGAGTCCGCCACGAAGCCCTTGAGGTGATCCAGATCCTGCCCGTTCGCCTTGAAGGCACGCGCCGCCAGCCCCAGCAGCCAAGAGCGCACGACCGAGCCGTGCATCCACAGCTCCGAGATCCCCCCGAGATCCAGCTCGTATTCGCTCGCGTGCATGATCTCGAAGCCTTCGGCGTACGCCTGCATTAGGCCGTATTCGATGCCGTTATGGACCATCTTCACGTAATGCCCAGCGCCCGGTCCGCCGACGTGCAGGTAGCCGCCCTCCGGCGCCAGGGTCGTGAACACCGGCTCCAGCGGTGCGACGCTTTCCACATCACCGCCGACCATCAGGCAATAGCCGACCTGGAGGCCCCAGATCCCGCCCGACGTCCCGGCGTCGATGTAGCCGATCCCCTTCGCCTTGAGCGCCGCGTGCCGGCGGACATCGTCGTGGAAGTTCGTGTTGCCACCATCGATGATCGTGTCGCCCGGCTCCAGGTGTTCCAGCAACTCCTCGATCTGCGCCTCCGTCGCATCCCCGGCCGGGACCATGATCCAGACCGCACGCGGCTTCTCCAACTTTTCGACGAGCTCCGCGATCGAGAACGAGGGGATGGCTCCTTCGCTCGCGATCTCCGTGGTCTTCTCCGGGGTCCGGTTGTAGACGACGACCTCCTGGCCGTCCCGGACCAGCCGTCGGACCATGTTGGCGCCCATGCGCCCAAGGCCGATGAACCCGATGCGCATGTGGATCAACCCTCCGGGGTCTGGTCGAGCGCGGCCACCAGGGCACGCTCCAGGGCGGCGAGACCGGCGTCCGGATCGGCGCCGAGGTGGACCCGCAGGATGGGCAGGTCGTGGGATTCGATGGCGGCGAGGTCGCCGGCTGCCTGGGCGTCGATGAGTTGGCCGAAGGTATACGGCCAGCCTGGGATCTCGCGGTCGGCCGGATGGTCCGCGGTGAGCTGGAGGAACCAGCCGATAGGCGCGCCGCCCTTGTGGAGCTGGCCGGTGGAGTGCAGAAAGCGCGGCCCGTAGCCGGCAGTCGTCGCCCGGCCGGTCCGGTCCCGAAGGAGCGAGCGGATGCGGGCGAACGCGGCATCCCGCTCGGAGGTGGGTGCGATGAACGCCTGGATCGCGAGGTAGGCGTTCGACTTGCGACGGGCGAGATGGCGCGCCAGCTCCCCGACGACGCCGCCATCGCTCGACGTCAGCCGGAGGGCGGCATCGCCGTACAGCGCAAGCCCATCGCCTTCGGCCAGCGGCGGCGGCGGCACGTCCGGGCTCTCGCCACGTTCTGCCGCGGCCAGGCGCTCGCGGGTGAGGTTCTTGGCCTCCTCGACGTTGGGCTGGTCGAACGGGTCGATCCCGAGGACCGCACCGGCAAACGCCGTCGCCACCTCCCAACGGATGAACTCGGCACCAAGGTCGATCGGGTCCGCGAGATCGATCCGGATGACCGGGTGCCCGGCCGCCGCGAGGGCGTCCGCAAGGGCGTCCCGGCCGTCATCGGCCGCGCCCGCGAGCGTCAGCCGCACGAACGCGCGATCCGGTCCGTACGACTCGACGGATCCGACCGGCTCCATGTCCACGGGCACGATGCCCACCCCGTGCTTGCCCGTGCTCTCGGCGATGAGCTGCTCCAGCCACGCCCCGAACGAGCCGATCTCGTCGTCGGCCAGGAACGTCAGCTTGTCCCGCCCGGCCGCGGCCAGGGTGCCGATGGCCAGGCCCAGGGATAGGCCCGGGTTCGCGTCGGGATCGGGTTCGCGACAGGCCCCCAGCATCGCCGCCGCGGACGCCAGGAGGGCGTCAAGGTCGATCCCGATGAGCGACGCCGGCACGAGCCCGACGTAGGTCAGCGCGGAGTAGCGTCCGCCGATATCGGACGGATTGAGGAAGACCTCGCGGAAGTCGTCGTGATGGTCCATCGCCTCGAGGCTCTTGCCGGGATCCGTGATCGCGGCGATCACCGCGCCCGGCGTCTCGTAGGCGTGGTGCCCCACGGCATCCAACGATGCGTGGGCCCGCGCCCACGCGTCTGCGAGGAAGGCGTTCGGCTCCGTCGTGGTGCCGGACTTGCTGGCAACGAGGGTCAGGGTCTTGATCGGCTCGAGATCGTCCACGGTGGCCGCCACGAAGGCCGGATCAGTGGAGTCCAGGATCCGCAGGGCGAGGTAGCCGTCCTGCGACCCGAACGTCCGATGCAGGACGTCCGGCGCGAGGCTGCTGCCGCCCATGCCGGCCACGATGGCCGTCGTGAAGCCGGCCGCCACGATGCCGTCACCGAAGCCCTCGAGGGCCGGTGTCTGCGCGGCGAAGTGGCCCGGCGCGTCCAGCCAGCCGAGCCGGTCGGCGACCGCTGCCCCGACACGAGGATCCGCGGACCACAGGGTCACGTCGCGGTCGAACAGGCGGGTCGCCCACGACTCCTCTCGCGCGCGATCCACCGCCGCGTCATACGCGGCCGACCCATCGCCGAGGGCAAGAGCAGGCGGGGCCAGGGCGGTCGACACCGGTTCGGTCATCGTGACCTCCGAACGATACGCATGGAGGGACCATGGTACGCCGCGAAACGCCCGTCAGCGTTCCGCTGCCTCGATCGCGAGGACCTTGTCCAGCCGGCGACGGTGGCGCTCCTCGCCGCTGAAGCTCGCCGCCAGGAAGGCGGCGGCGCATTCGAAGGCGGGTTCGGGGCCGATGACCCGGGCCCCGAGGGTCAGCACATTCATGTCGTCGTGCTCGACGCCCTGGTGCGCGGAATACGTGTCGTGGCAGACGGCCGAGCGCAGGCCGCGCATCTTGTTGATGGCCACGCTCGCACCGACCCCGGAACCGCACACGAGGATCCCTCGATCCGCCTCCCCGCGCTGGATCGCGAGGCCCAGACGCTGAGCGAAGTCCGGGTAGTCGTCGGTCGGGTCCGAGCCGTCACCGCCGAGGTCGGCATACGTGTGCCCCAGGCCGGCACGCTCGAGGCGGGCCAGGAGCTCGTCCTTGAGACTCGCTCCGGCATGATCGGCGGCGAATGCCACGCGCATGTCAATCGCCTCCAGAACGGTCACCGGCATCCTGTGCTGGCCGATATCCAGGTCGATGGTGGTGTGCTTGCGCATCAGCTGTGTCCGGGATCCGTGCCCTCGGTGCGGCCGACACCGGCCTCACCGGCGTCGAGCGTCGGATGGCCACCGCCGCGGTGGCCGAAGTGGCCGCCGTCCACGGTCGGGATGCGACCGTGCAGGCCGTCCCGCACGACGCGCCGGCCGACGTCGGCGACCCGGTCGGCGGTGAAGCCGAACTTCTCGAAGATCGTGCCGGCCGGCGCGGATGCACCGAAGTGGTCGAGGCCGATGATCGCGCCCTCGTCGCCGACCCAGCGCTCCCAGCCGAGCGAGACGCCGATCTCGACGCTCACGCGCTTCCTGACCGTGGGCGGCAGCACCTCGTCGCGATAGGCCTGGTCTTGCAGGTCGAACGTCTCCCAGCAGGGCAGCGACACGACCCGGGTCGGGATGCCGTCCTGCTCCAGGGCGTCCGCTGCGACGACGGCGAGCTGGAGTTCGGACCCCGTGGCGATGAGGATCAGTTCCGCGGCATCGCCCGAGGCTTCGCGCAGCACATACCCGCCGCGTCGTACGCCGTCGCGCGCGAGCGTGTCCGTGCCCGCGAGGGTCGGCAGCTTCTGGCGGGTCAGGGCGAGGGCCACCGGCCCGTCGGAGCGATCCACCGCGAGGGCCCAGGCGGCGGCCGTCTCGTTGGCATCACCCGGCCGCACGAACCACAGGTTCGGGATCGCCCGGAGTGCGGCGTAATGCTCCACCGGCTGATGCGTCGGCCCGTCCTCGCCGAGGCCCACCGAATCGTGGGTCCAGACGTGGATGACGTGCAGGCCCGCCAGCGCGGACAGTCGGACGGACCCGCGCATGTAG
>JACCVB010000189.1 GCA_013698385.1 Chloroflexota bacterium | reverse complement strand
GTCGACTTGTCGATGATCCGGATCTCGACGATCCCCTGGGCGCGGGCGCGTTTGAGGAGTCGCGACACCTGGGGTCGTGTGACCCCAAGTCGATCCGCGATTGCGTTCTGCGTCTCGCCGAGCTCGTAATACAGGCGGCTGGCCTGGACCAGCTGGTCGTAGTCGCTCATCTGCGTTGCACAGATGTTCTGAACCGATGTGCAGGCATGCGCTGCATCATCCCGGCGCAATGGGCGGCTGTCAAACCGGGTGCCGGGCGGACGCTGGGAACGCTAGGGGAGCACCCGGCCGGGGTTGAACAAACCCTGCGGATCCAGCGCGGTCTTGATCGCCCGCATGACCCGGATGGCGTCGGGACCGCGTTGCGCCTCGAGCCACTCGACACGAGCCGAGCCGATGCCGTGCTCGCCGGTCACGGTCCCGCCCAGGTCCAACGCGGCCCGGTAGAGATCCGCCTGGACGACCTTGGTGATCCGCTCGTTGTTCGGGTCGCCGCGTTCCAGCACGAGATCCGGGTGGAGGTTGCCGTCCCCGGCATGCCCGAACGTGCCGATCCGCACGTCGTGCCGAGCGGCGATCGCCTCGACCGCCCGGAGCATGTCCGGCACTCGCGAGCGGGGCACCGCCACGTCCTCCATCTTGACCTCGCCGAGTCGCTCCAGGGCCCAGTGGGCCGCTCGACGGGCCTGGCGCAGGAGGTCCGCCTCGGCCGCGTCCCGCGACCGCAGCGTCGTCGTGGCGCCGGCCCCGGTACACGCTGCCTCCGCTCGGGCCAGTTCGTCGTCGGCCGCGAGGGCGGGCAGGTCGGATTCGACCATGAGCATCGCCGCCGCGTCGCGGTCCAGCCCCAGGCCGTGCATGTCGTCCACGGCGCGGATCGTGAAACGGTCCATCAGCTCGAGCGTCGCCGGGCTCACGCCTGCGGTCGCGATCGCGGCCACGGCGTCACCCGCGGCGGACAGCGTCGGGAAGAAGGCGATCAGGGTGGATCGCGCGGGCGGGGCCGGTCGCAGCCGGAGCGTCGCCTCCGTGACGAGGGCGAGCGTGCCCTGCGATCCGACGATCAGGTGCGTCAGTGAATACCCGGCGACGTCTTTCAGGTTCTTGCCGCCGGTGCGGATCAGCGACCCGTCGGCCATGACGACTTCGAGGCTCAGCACGCTGTCCCGCGTCTGGCCGTACTTGACGCAGCACAGGCCGCCCGCGTTGGTGCCCAGGTTGCCGCCGATCGAGCACATCTCGAACGACGCCGGATCGGGCGCGTAGAACAGGCAGACCTCCGCCACGGCGGCCTTGAGGCGCGCGTTGATCACGCCCGGCTGGGTGACCACACACAGGTTGTCCCGATCGATCTCGACGATCCGGTCCATGGCCGTGAAGGCGATCGTGAGCGCCCCCTCGAGGCCGGTCGCTCCACCCGACAGGCCGGAGCCGGCACCGCGCGGGACGATCGGCACGTCGAACTCGGCACAGATGCGGACGAGCTCGACGACCTGGGCCGTCTCGGTCGGCAACGCGACCGCGCCGGGGAGGCCGGTCGGCAGGTAGGCCGTCTCGTCCGCGCGATGGGATTCGCGATCGGCGACCTCGGTCAGCAGGCGCAGGTCCGGCAGGCGCGCTCGGATGGCCTCGATGAACGCGGGGGTCACGACGGCACTTGCCATGGCCGCCAGTCTAGGGTTCCGATGGCCTGCTGGCCCGAGCCACTAGGATTCAGGCCACGATGCCCGTGCCCTGGCCACCCTCCCGACTCCGGCTCGCGATCCTGGCGGCCTTGCTGGTGGCCGCGAGCGGCGCACGCCCGTCGCAGGTCGATGCCGCGGCACCGCCGACCGGTGGCCTGCCGCGAACCAGCCTCGTCGCCGCGGCCGGGATCCAGCCGGGACGGGTCGATCGGACGAGCCTGCGTCTCTCGGCCACCTACGAGGCGACGCTCCGCCTCGGATTCACCAACCGGTCGTTCGTGGTCGATTCGACGGCGACCGTCACGAACACCTCGGGCGGCCCGATCGACCGCCTCGAGCTGAACACCGCCGTCGCCCGCCTGGGCGGCCTGGTCCTCACCGCCGTGACCGTGGACGGCAACGCGGTCGGGGCCACCGTCGATGACCAGACGATCGTGGTCCCCCTCGGCGGGATCCTGCCGGTCGACGGACGCACGGTCGTCCGGGTCCGCTACGGGGCGACGCTGCGAACCTCCCTGTCCGCCTCCAGCTGGCTCTTCACCCGGGCCAACGGCATCGTCAATGCCTATCGCTGGCTGCCCTGGATCAGCCGAGCGACGCCGTTCTCGCGTCCCAACCACGGCGATCCCTTCGTGACCCCGAACAGCCCGTTCGTGCGGTTGACCGTGACCACGGACCGCAGGCTCGTGATCGCCACGACCGGCGACCGGGTCTTCCGCTCGGACGACGGGCTGACCCAGCGATTCGAAGCCCGCAACGTCCGCGACGTGACCGTGACCGCCGCGCCGGACTTCCGCACCCGAGAGGCGAAGGTCGGGGCCACGACCATCCGCTACTACTACCGCTCCGCGACGAACGCGCAGCTGACCCTGGACGCTGCGGTGGCCGCATTTCGCAAGCTCCAGGTTCGGCTCGGCCCCTATCCGTATCCGACCTTCAAGGTCGTCCAGTCGGCAGGTGGCTACGGGATGGAGTCGCCCCGCCTGATCTGGATCCCGTACGGTGCGGGATCGGCCAACCTGCGCTATCTCGTCACCCACGAGACGGCCCATCAATGGTTCTACGGGCTCGTCGGCAGCGACCAGGCGCGACAACCGTTCGCGGACGAGGCCGCCGCGGACTTCGTCGCTCGCTACGTGACGGGGCTCAAGCGCGCCAGCCGCTGTGCAAGTGGGCGCCTGGACCGATCGATCTACGACTACACGGCAGCGTGCTACTACGAGCAGATCTACATCGGCGGCGGCAACCTGATCGATCAGGCGCGCCAGGCGATGGGCTCGACCGCGTTCTGGGCCGCGCTCCGGGGCTACGTCGCGGACCAACGGTACGGGCTGGCATCCAACCGGACGCTGCTGCGAGCGCTCGACGACGCGACCCCGATCGACCTCGGAGCGCGGATCTTCGGGCCGCGGTTCCCGTCGATCTACTGATCGAAGGCGCGGGCGCTGGCGAGGCTGCGGGCGCCGGCGGCGCTGGGGGCGGGTCCATCGATCACCGACATCCGCCGATCGGCCGCGAGGGCCTGCGGCATCTGGCGGAAGGTGCCGGGCAGGCGTGGGGTCCACGCGCGCCACGCAGCCGTCAACCAGCCGGCGACGAGTCGCTCCCGGATGCCCCAGTGGAGGCCATAGGCGTCGCGGATCCGTGGCGGCAGCAGTCCGACGGCCGGCCACAGGGTCCAGGCATACGTCCGGGGATCGGCCGGGAAGCGTCCGAGGCGGCCCGGCAACGGCGGCCGAAGGATCGCTCGCGCGAGATCCCGCGCGACATCCGAGACGTGAAGGGGTCCGTCGGGGCTCGACTGCGCGGCAACGTAGTCGGTGAACACGTCGAGATCACGTGGCAGCCGAGCGTCAGGCACGCCGAAGGCCCGCCCGATCGGACGGGTCTCCAGGTAGAAGCGCGCCGCCTCCGAACGATCCAGCGGCCGCCACCAACGGGTGTATGCGACGAGGGTCGAATCGATCAGCGTCGCGTGGACCCACAGGGACAGCTCCGGATCGCGCGCGTCGTAGCCCACCCCACGGATCCCGCGATGCATCGCATTCAGCCGCCGGATCTCCGCGCGGGCGACCACCGTGGACCCGTAGATGATCCGCAGGTAACTGCGCAGCGTGCCGCCCAGGCGGCGCCACGGATCCGACCGGAAGTCCGAGTGCTCGGCGACGCCGGCGGCGACCGCCGGATGGGCCAGTTGCATGAGCAGGGCACGCGGCCCGGCTCCCAGCAGCAGCATCGCCTCGCGGTCCAGGCGCCAGGCCATGGACTCCGGCCCGAACAGTCCAGCGTCACCCGCCGCGGTCATCCTCGAGGTGTCACTGGCCGTATCCACCGGCGAACGATAGCCTGAGGGACGCGATGACCACGACCAACCCGCGCTGGGGCGCCGACTTCGACCCGGACGAGCTGGCTCGCCTCGAGACCCGGATGTGGAAGGCGTACTACCGGCGCCAGCCGGCCCGCCTGTTCGGGTGGCTGATCCTTGGCCTGCGGGCCCAGGCCCACGCCTCGTGGCCCCGCGCGATCCTCGCGAGCCTGTACCTGACGAAGGCTGCCGCGGGCTTCGCCCGGGCGACGCAGGATCATGACCGCTTCGTCCCGGACATCGCCCGCGCCTACCGGCTGCTCGGCCTGCCGGACCGTGTCGACGCCGTGGCGGTCGCCCGCCGCGAGCTGCGCTGGTGGGTCGTCCGGCGCGAGATGGGTCTCGCGGCGGGTGCGGCGGCCGGCGAGTCGATCACGGGTTTGTATGCATCGATCTATGGCGTGGCGCCAGAAGACGTCGCCGAGGCCGGACGACTTCGTGGCCAGGCGGCCGAGGTGCGCGACCGTGGCGCAGCGGACGATCCGGACGGAGCCGCCGGCGCCGGGACCGCCTACTGGCCGGAGGTCAGCCGCCTGCTGCGCGCGTCATACCGAAGCCTGCACCGCGCTCTGGCCCGGCAAGGACCCTAACGGTCGTCTGGTCGACGGCTCACAAGCCACCACGCCGTCGGGAAGATGGCGGCGGCAACGGCAAGCTTCGCCGCGTCCCAGATCAGGAAGACGATCATGCCGTTCGCGATCGCATCGGACCAGGACAGGCCGGTCGCGAACTTGAGCCACGGCACGCCGATGGCGTAGACGATCAACGTCCCGATCGCGACCGCTCCGAGGGCACCCCCCAGGCGGCGATCCCAGCCAAGCTCTGCCAGTCGTCCGACGACCGCTGCGGCAACGACGAACCCGATGAGATAGCCGCCCGTGACGCCGCCGAGGACGGCGATGCCCGCAGCCCCCTGAGCGAAGACCGGCACCCCCAGCGCCCCTACGGCGAGATAGAGGAGCATCGCCGCACCGCCACGCCGGAAGCCGAGTGCGCCACCGACCAGGAGCACCCCGAACGTCTGCCCGGTGAACGGCACCGGTTGGATCGGGATGTAGACCTGGGCGCAGGCCGCCACGAACAGGGCGCCCACCACGATGAGAACGATGTGTCGGACCCGCGAGCTCAATCGCTCGCCGACCCGGATGGGGACCAGGAAATCCGCGATGGTGAGGCCCCGTCCGGCCGGCGTGCTGCGGTCCAGTCTCGGGATCGCGATCGTCACATGGGCTCCGCTGGCGAGGCCGCTCCCTTGGCGGCCGACGTCGCGAGTCTAGCATCCGCTCGGACGACTGCTACTCGTGGCCGACGGCGCGGACGATCGACAGGCGACTGGCCAGGCGGGCCGGGTAGGCCGCCGCGAGCATCGCGAGGCTGACGCCCAGGATGAGGGCGGCGATGACAGTGAGCCATGGCACGGCCACGGCGATGTCCAGCTTGTCGCCCGCGAGGACGACCATGAGCGCACCGATCACCAGGCCCGCGACGACGCCCGACAGCGCCCCCATGACCCCGGTGATGCCGGCCTCCACGATGACCGTGCCCCAGACCTGGCCGCGGGTCATGCCGGCCGCACGCAGGACGCCGATCTCGCGGACCCGCTCCATGACGTTCATGGTCAGCGTATTGACGATGCCGAGGGCCGCGATGAAGAGGGCGATCAGCGCCAGCGCATCGAACAGTCCGAAGACCCGGTCGAGGGCCTGGCCGACTGCGCCGAGGATCCGATCGAGCCGGACCGGTTCCAGCGCCAGCGATCGACCTTCCGCGGCGGCGGCCGCCCGCTCTTCCGGCGTCGCACTCGGCCGGAATCGGATGGCGTAGGCGTCGGCGCCGGCCACGCCCAGGGTAACCGCGTCGGACCAACCCACGATCAGCGCCTCGCCGGCTCCACCCGGCAGGGTCCGTTCGGCGATCCCCGCGATCCGAAGCGGAAGGGCCGTCCCGTCCGCGGCCGTCGCCGTGAGCGTCTGGTCCACGGACAGGCCCGCCCGCGTGGCAAAGGCCGCCGGCACGATGACCGAACCCCCGGCATCGATGGCCTGGAGGGCCGCCACGCGGTCGCCGGCCACGAACCGCAATCGGCCGTCACTCGCGAGATCCGCCCCGACCATCGCAGCGCCGTCCATGCGAACCCCGTCGATGGCGACGTCGAATGTCGCGAACGGACTCGCGCTGGCGACGCCGGACAGGTCATCGAGCGCTTCGGTGATGCCTTCATCGGCGGCCCGCGGAAAGATGGAGGTCATGACCAGCTCGCCCGGCACCACGTCGGCGATCCACGCCCCGGCCGAGGCGCGGGCATGTTGCCCGACCCCGCCGAGGGCGACGATCATCGCGAGGCCCACGGTCAGG
>JACCVB010000183.1 GCA_013698385.1 Chloroflexota bacterium | reverse complement strand
GGCGTGGTGACCGCGCGGTCGTGACGTTCCAGGCGGTCATGTACCGCTGCGTCGTGTTCCTCAACGGCGTCCGGGTCGGCGCGCACGAAGGGGGCTACACCTCGTTCGACGTGGATCTCGGCGACGCTGCCCGGCCGGGCGAGACCAACGATCTCCTCGTCTATGTGGTCAACCCGTTGAACGCTCTCGATCAGTACCCCGCCTTCTCGGTCGAGGACGTCTCGGCGGCGGAGCACCTCGAGCCTGATACCCCCTTGTCCGAGGCGCCGCACGGGAAGCAGACGTGGTACTCGAGCCAGAGCGGGATCTGGCTGTCGGTCGGCATCGAGAGGCGGCCGGCGCTGGCCCTGGGGCGGCCTCGCCTGCAGCCCGACGTCGCCGGCTCGCAGGTCCTCGTCCGTTGGTCCCTGGACGGATCGGGCGAGGCAGGTGCGCTCGGCCTGCCCGTCGGCAGCGTCCTGAGAGTGGAACTGGAGGCGCCGGACGGGGCGGCCCTCGTGCCGCACGACGAGCACCCGGCGGCCGGCGCCACCTCCGGCTCGATCGCCCTTTCCATCCCCAACGCCCTCTTGTGGGACCTCGGCCAGCCGAACCTGTATCGGGCGACCATCCGCCTGCTCGACCCCACCGGCATGGAACTCGACGTCGTGACCGACCGGTTCGGGATGCGCGACGTCCGGACCGAGGATGGCCGGGTCGTGCTCAATGGCCGGCCCATCTACCTTCTGGCCGCGCTCGACCAGGATCTTTACCCGACGACCATCTCGACCGCGCCGGACCGGGACTACCTCACCGAGCAGATGCGGCTGACCCGCGAGATGGGCCTCAACCTGCTGCGGTTCCACATCAAGGCGCCCGATCCGGCGTATCTCGAGGCAGCCGACGAGGCCGGCCTGCTGGTCTGGTGCGAACTACCGAACTGGAGCCGCTTCACCTCACTGTCCGCGGCCCGCGGGATCGAGACGCTGGAGGCCATGGTCGAAGACCTCGGCAACCACCCGTCGGTCGCGATCTGGACGATCATCAACGAGGACTGGGGCACGAACCTGCGCTACGAGGCTCGGGACCGGAACTGGCTGCGCGAATCGTACGCCTGGCTAAAAGCGCTCGATCCCTCTCGCCTGGTGGTCGACAACTCGGCATGCTCGACGCCCACGACGCCGAACTTCCACGTCGTCACTGACCTCGCCGATTTCCACGTGTATTTCCTGGCGCCGGACAACGCGATCCGCTGGCGTAATGAGATCGCCGACTTCGCGAAGCGCCCGCGCTGGATGTGGAGTCCTCATGGGGACACCACCGAGCGGGGCGACGAGCCGCTAATCCTGAGCGAGTTCGGGAGCTGGGGCCTGCCCCGCCTCGACCGCATCTTCGCCGACACCGGTCGAGAGCCCTGGTGGTTCCGGACCGGCCGGCACTACTACCAGCCGACCGGCATCCAGCGCCGTTTCGCGGCGTCCGGCCTCGACCGGATCTGGTCCAGCCTGGACGAGCTCGCCGAGGCCACCCAGTGGCACCAGTTCGAGGCGATGCAGTACCAGATCGGCCAGCTTCGTCGGCACGACTCCATCGCCGGCTTCGTCGTGACGGAGCTGACGGATGCGTACTGGGAGGCGAACGGCCTGCTCGACGTCGGGCGCGGCCCGAAGGCCTACCACGATCGCCTGCCTGCCCTGTTTTCGGCCGACGTCGTCCTTGCCGATCTTCCCTGTCGGGATCTCTATGGCGGAGGGACGCTCGAGGCCGAACTGTCCCTGGCGGCCTACGGTCCGCCGACGGGGGGCGGCGAGGTGCGCTGGTCGCTCGAGATCGACGGCCGGCCGCCGGTCGAGGGCCGGCTACCGCTCCAGGCGTGGCCGGAGAGCGGCACGAGCGTGATCGGTACCCTCCAGTTGGCGGTACCGGACGTGGAAGCCGTGGCCGACGCCCGGTTGCGACTCTCAGCCGTGGAGGCGGGCGGTCGCTCTCGTGCGTCCGACGAGCTCCGCCTGGCGATCCTGCCCGCGAGCGCCCGCCGCACGACCGCTCCGCTCCGGATCGCCGTGCACGATCCGCTCGACATCTGGGGGATCGCGGCCCGCCTGCGCGATCTCGGCCACGACGTGGTCCCCATCGACTGCGCCGATCTCGTGGTCGCGAGCGAGCTCACCGAGGCGATCGTCGCACGGATCGACGCCGGTGGCCGTGCCCTCATCCTGGTCCGCAGCCGGTCGGCCATTTCCGAGGACCACGATCTCGCGCGCCGCGTCGGCATCCACCTCCGGCGCCTTCCGCATGGCGGTTGGCCGGGCCAGCGCAGCCCGTGGGAAGGCGATTGGGTGACGAGCTGGAGCTGGATCCTGCCAGGGGAGTTCGGCGGCCTGCCGGAGCGCAACCCGCTGGACTTCGCCTACGAGGCGGTGCTCCCCGACCATGTCCTCCTCGGCCACGATCCGGAGCGCCATCGGGACGAAGTCAGCTCCGGGATGTTCGTCGGCTGGGTGGACGCGCCGGCCGCACTCATCTGGAGTTTCCTGCAGGGCCGTGGAGCCGTGACGATGACGACGTTCCGGGTGGCACCGGAGAACGGGCCCGTCGCGACCGTCCTGCTCGAGGGACTGCTCCAGCATGCCGTCGTCGCGGACCGGCGACGCGACGATCGGAGCCGGGATGCCCGCGGTCGCGGGGAATGGCCCGGCTCCGCACTCCGGTCCATCTCGGCCAGCGAGGCGTGACTCGCGTGGTCCTCCAGGATCCGATGCCGACGGCCGTCCGGGGGCCCATGGTCGCGCGCCGTCTGGATCGGATCCGGGCCATCGCCGGCGCGCACGGGGGCGGCGTCGCGGTCCTGTCGTCGCGAGCGAACGTCGCATGGGCCACGGCCGGTGGCCAGCACCACGTGGTCCTGTCCTCCGACATCGGGGTTGCCAGCCTCCTCGTCACCGCGAGCGATGCCATCCTCGTCGCACCGTCCATCGAGGTCGCGCGCCTCGAGTCAGAGGAGATCGCCGGTCTCGGCATCAAGGTCGTGGCTGTGCCCTGGTGGAAGTCTGGCGGAATGGACGCGGCGATCGCCGACCTGGCCGAGGGCAGGCCGCGCCTCGACGATGGCGAGCTCGAAGCCGACCTGCGGCCCGAGCGGAGCGTCCTCGCCGCTGCCGACGTCGATCGGCTGGCCAAACTCGGCAGGTCGGCGGAGGACGCGGTGACGGATGCACTCGCCGCGATCGAGCCGGGTACGACCGAGGACGAGCTGGCGGCGTGCCTGGTCGGCCGGCTAATCGGCACTCGCGCACCGGTGGTGCTCGTGGCGGCCGACGAGCGGATCGAACGATTCCGCCATCCGCTTCCCACCGGCAAGCCCATCCGCGGCCGCGTGATGCTGGTCCTCGTCGCCGAGGCGTGGGGCCTCCATGTCGCGCTCACCCGCATCCGCGAATTCGTGCAGCCCGCACCAAGGATCGCCGACCGCCTCTCGGCCGTCGTGGACGTCCAGCGGGCGATGACCCGGGCAACCACCGTGGGAGCGACCATGGGCGACGTGTTTGCAGCCGCCTGCGAGGCCTACGCCGCGGCCGGCCGGCCCGATGAGTGGCGCGATCACCATCAGGGCGGGACGATCGCCTACCACGGCCGAGAAGTCGTCGCCACGCCCGGCGACGGGACCGTCATCGAGCCGGGCATGGCCTTCGCCTGGAACCCGTCCATCGCCGGCGCCAAGGCGGAGGACACGTTCGTGCTCCTGCCTGACGGCGGGCGGCGGTTCGTCACCGGATCGGATCCGCTGGCGCCCTGAGGCGGGTCCGGCGGTCAGTCCGTGACCAGGCAGACCTTGCCGGCCGTGCCGCGGTCGGCCAGCTCGTAGGCCGCGGCCGCATCGTCCAGCGGGAAGCGGTCGGTGACCAGACGCTCCGGGTGCAGGTCCCAGCGATCGAGTCGGTCGAGAAGCTCCGCCATGTGGGGCAGCGAGGTCACCCACGACCCGACGAGCGTGATCTGCTTGTGGATGAGGATCGGCGACGGTTCGAAGCTCACCGCGCCGCCCTCGCCCACGAACGCGCAGCGCCCGAAGTCCGCCAGTGCACCCAGGGCCAGCGTTCGACCGGAGGCCGTGCCCGAGGCGTCGATACTCACCTCGACCGGGCCGCCCGCCGCCGCGCAGACATCCTCGGCGGACGCATCGCCCGGCAGTGCCCGGCTGACGACCCCGAGCGACTCCGCGAGCGCACGGCGTTCCGGCGATGGATCCGTGCCCACGATGGTCCGCAGCCCAAGTCCTTGTGCCAGGAGCGCGACCGCAAGGCCGACCGGCCCGAGCCCGGTCACGAGCAGTCGATCGCGGCCACCGGCCCCGATCCGGAGCAGGGCCTCGTACGCCGTTCCCGCGCTGCAAGCGGCCGATGCCCCATCGATGAACGACAGCGAGTCGGGCAGCGCCAGGCAGGTCACCTCCTCGGCGAGCAGGAACTGGGCGTGGCCGCCGTCGCGTTGCCAGCCATACGCCGCCCGGCTCGCGTCGTGGCAGCCGATCATGTACCCGGCCCGGCAGTTCGGGCACAGACCGCAGCCCGCGATGTGGTAGACCGCCACCCGGTCGCCGACATGGAGGCGCCGGCAGCCCGGCCCGACCTCGACCACCTCGCCGGCCGGCTCGTGTCCGGCAATCACTCCCTGGTACGCCTCCGGCCCGTGGCCGAGATGCTCGAGGTAGATGGCACGGATGTCGCTTCCGCAGATCGACGATGCTCGCACCCGAAGGAGCACCTGGCCGTGACCCGCTGCGGGCACCGGCCGGTCGGCCCATTCCACGCGGCGGCCGCCGGGCAGCAGCACGCCGCGCATCGTCGCGTTTCCGCCCTCGCTCCTCATCGCCCGACCTTAGCCGATGTCGCCGTCCCGGAGGTGACAGATCAGTCGGCTGACTTGCAAGCGGGCTGCAAGAGGAATTCGTCCCCGAGCGGGTCGGGCTCGTCGACGATCGGCCAGACTGGGATCATGCGCGTTGGCATCATCGTGCCCCAGGGTTGGACCGGCGAATATCAGGGCGTGGACCCCGCGACGGCGTGGCGACGGACCGTCGCGGTCGCCCGGCGGGCAGAGGCGCTCGGCTTCGAATCCGCCTGGCTATTCGACCATTTCCACACGACCCCCGAACCGACCGACACGATCACGTTCGAGGCCTACACGGCCCTCACCGGGCTCGCCGGCGCGACGGAGCGCATCCGCCTCGGCCATATCGTCACCTGCGCGGCGTACCGTAACCCGGCGCTCGTCGCGAAGATGATCTCCACGATGGACGTCATCAGCGGCGGCCGGATGCAGGTCGGCCTCGGGGCGGGCTGGAAGCGCGAGGAATTCGACGCCTATGGCATCGAGTTCCCGTCCACGCACGATCGCCTCGGGCGCCTCCGCGACACGCTCGAGATCGTGGGCCGGATGTTCGAGCCGGGGCGAGCCACCTATGCCGGCACCTACGCCGACATCAAGGAGGCCATCAACGAACCGAAGCCACTCCAGCGCCCACGGCCGCCGATCATGGTCGGCGGTAACGGCCGCGAGGTCACCTGGCGGCTGGCCGCGCGCTTCGCCGATGAACTGAACCTTGATGCCACCCCGCCCGATGAGCTACCGGAGGCGCTCGAGGTCGTGGCCGCGCGCTGTACCGAGATCGGTCGCGACCCGGCCAGCCTGCCGGTGTCCGTGCACATCTGGTGGGAACACCTCGACGCGGCCGAGTCCCGGAGCGCCCTGATCGCCGCGTACCGCGAGGCCGGCGCGTCACGGGTGATGACGCTCATTCGATCGGCCGCGATGGATCCCGACGAGCTCGACCGGTTCCGCGAGGACTGCGAGGCGGCTGGCGCGGAGCTCGAGCCCCGATCTGCCTGAGCGAGGCGGCTCGCGGGCCCCTCAGCGTGTGCGACTGTCTGCCAGACGCTCGCGCAGGGATGAAGCGATCGGTCGCAAGCGGGCGGTCCTCGGAAGGGTCACCCGACTCACGCCAGCGAACCGCCGGTGCGCCTCGAGCGCCGCGGCAAGCGCGGGCACGAACCGTTCGTCGGCCAGCGGATCGAAACCGCCCTCCCACCACACGTCCAGGATCCTGAGGGCGTTCGCCCGTCGGTCGATCCGGGGTTCGATCCGCCCGACGAGTCGGTCGCCGAACAGGATCGGCAGGACGTAGTAGCCCCAACGCCGCTTCGGGGCGGGGACGTAGACCTCCCAGACGTAGTCGAAGTCGTAGCAGCGCCGCAGGAAGTCGCGGTCCCAGACGAGCGGATCGAGCGGCGCCAGGAAGGCGACGCCGGGATCGACATCGTCCGGGTCGGCGCCGC
>JACCVB010000176.1 GCA_013698385.1 Chloroflexota bacterium | reverse complement strand
CAGTTGCGAGAGCGCCTCGGCCCGGGCTCGGATGTCGCCGTCCACCCAGGTCGGGTTCTCGGCCCGGAGTCCGGCGACGGCCTCCTCCAGGTCGCGGTACATCCGATCGCTGGCCACGTTCTCTTCGGCCGAGATGAAGGCGTGGGACACGGCCGGCGGATCCAGCAGGACGATCGTCTTCGGGCGAAGGTCGCTCGCTGCCGGGAGGGCCGCGGCCGTCATGGCGCCCCAGCTGTGCCCGACCACCTGCAGGTCCGCCCGCTCCATCCCGGCCGCCCCGATGACGGCGGCCACATCCGCCGCGGTGTCGCGGAAACGGGGGTGCCCCATCCAGTGGCCGGTGAGACCGTGTCCCGGCAGGTCCACCGCCACGACCCGCCGCCCGGTCGCGGCGAGGGCCGGCCCCAGGCGCCACCAGCTCGCAGCCGACGACGTCACGCCGTGGATCAGCAGCAAGGGGCGTGCCGCGCGATCGCCCCACCCCAGCATGGAGAACGGGATACCAGCGGCTTCGATCGCCATCCGCTCGCCCGGGACGGGTGCCTCGAGCGCAGCGGCCACTGCAGCCGGGAGCTCCGTCGCGATCATGGAGCGGACCGTAGCAGGCTCCGGGCGCTCGCGCGACGTCGACCGCGGCCCGGACCAACGTGCGTACCAGCCACGTTATGGCCGAAAGCGGGTCCGCGAGTCGCCTCGAGTCCCCGGATCGGCCGATCTGCGGCGTAGCGTGCTCGGTGACAGCGTTCTGCATGATCGAGACCGCTTCCGGAGTCCGTCGTGCCTCAAGAGTCGCCATTGCGTGGCTCACCCGCACATCCTTCATGGTCGTACCGCCAGACATCGTCTCGGCGGTGGCCCACGAGGTCCACCCAAGGCTGCCTCGCCGCGGGCGAGTAGAATCGCCCTCGACCCTATCGCCCCCCTCGGAGGACCCTCACCCACGATGGCCAACCAGTTTGTCGTCCAGCTGAAGAATGAGCCCGGGGCGATGGCGTCCCTCGCGGAGGCGCTGGCTGCGCGCGGCGTAGACCTGCGGGCCATCGGCGGCGGGAGCATCGGCGACTCGGGCCATGTGATCATGACGACCGCAGATGACGACGCCACCAAGGCGGTCCTGGACGAGGCGGGCTACACCTACATCGAGGGCGAATCCCTCGTCACCGAGGTGGACGACAAGCCCGGCGGCATGGCCCGCCTGTCGAGGTCTCTGGCCGATGCCGGCGTGAACATCTACGGCCACCTGTTCCTGGGTCGCTGGGGCGACCGTGCGATGTTCGCCTTCGTCGTCGACAAGCCGGACATCGCCCGCCCGATCCTGGAGCGCAAGGGCTGAACTGGGACCTCGTGGTAGCGTAACGACCCGGCCACCCACCGGCCACCGGGCGGGAGTAGCTCAGTTGGCAGAGCGGCAGCCTTCCAAGCTGCATGTCGCGAGTTCGAACCTCGTCTCCCGCTCCAACTCTTCCGATGGGGTATGCTCCGGCCTTCTCGTGCTCGATGGACGCTCCGGTCAGCGTCCCGGTCGATCTCGTTCGACCTACGATCCCGAACCAACCACGTGCCCTGACCGGGCCCCGCGATGCGATGCGGGTGGGCCCCATCAGGAGTCACCATTCCCATGTCGTTCGATCAGCTTGGGCTCGCGCCCGAATTCCTCCGTGCCGTGTCCGACCAGGGCTACACGGAACCCACGCCCGTCCAGGCGGAGGCCATCCCGCTCGTGCTGGCCGGCCGCGACCTCATGGCCGGCGCCCAGACCGGGACCGGCAAGACCGCGGCCTTCGTCATGCCGATGCTTCAGCGCCTCGGCCGCCCGAACACCGACCCCCGCGCCCGCCGTCCGATCCGGACCCTCGTCCTCGCCCCGACCCGCGAGCTCGCCCTCCAGGTCGAGGAGAGTGTCCGTACCTATGGTCACCACTGGGGCGTCCGCTCCGCCGCGATCTACGGCGGCGTCGGTTTCGCGCCGCAGGTGCGCGCCCTGCGCAACGGTCCCGATGTCGTCGTGGCCACGCCAGGCCGCCTGCTCGACCATATCGGGCAGCGCACGATCGACCTCTCCCAGGTCGAGATCCTGGTTCTCGACGAGGCGGACCGGATGCTGGACATGGGCTTCATCCGGGACATCCGGCGCGTCCTGGACGTGCTGCCCAAGCGTCGCCAGAACTTGCTCTTCTCGGCCACGTTCTCCGATGAGATCCGGGCCCTCGCGAGCGGCTTCCTGCACGATCCGGCCACGGTCCAGGTCACGCCGCGCAACTCGGCCACGCCACTCGTCAGCCAGGTCGTCCACCTGGTCGACCGCGAGCGCAAGCGCGAATTGCTCAGCCACCTGATCCGAACCGGGGTGATCGACCAGGCCCTCGTCTTCGCCCGGACCAAGCACGGTGCCAACCGGCTTGCCGAGCAGCTCGCTCGGGACGGCATCGCGGCAGTCGCGATCCACGGCAACAAGAGCCAGGGCCAGCGCGTGCGGGCCCTCGACGACTTCAAGGCGGGCCGGGCGACCATCCTCGTCGCGACCGAGATCGCCGCGCGCGGCCTGGACATCGATGGCCTGCCGCACGTCGTCAACTTCGAACTGCCGATGGTGCCCGAGGACTACGTCCATCGCATCGGCCGGACTGGCCGGGCCGGGATGATCGGCCACGCCGTCTCGCTCGTGTGCGTCGACGAAGGCAAGCTGCTGGGCGAGATCGAGCGCATCCTCGGCACGCGCATCCCGACCGAGATCGTCACGGGCTACGAGCCCGACCGATCCATCCGCGCCGAGCCCATCCTGCGCGGGGGCCTGGGCCGCACACGTCCGGGTCAGGCGTCTCGTCCGGGTCAGCCGTCCGGTGCCGGCCGATCCGGTCGCACAGCGGGTGGCTGGTCCGGACAGCCCGGTCGCGCCCCGGCCGGTGGAGGCGGCTACGCCCCGGCGCGTCGACCGGCGCCCGCTCCGCAGGTCGGACACCGGGGAGGGCCGGTATCCCGGTCCGGCCCCGTCAGGCCCGGGCAGGGGATCGGACAGGCGCAGCCGGCCATGGACCGCAGCGGCCCGTTCCGTCCTTCGGGCGGACCGCGCCCCAGCGTCTCGCGCCCCTCGGGCCAGACGTTCGCTCGCCCCCAGGGCGGCCATCAGGCCATGCCCGGTGAGCGACTCGCCAGGGCTGCTGAGCGACCTCGCTGACCTGACGCGGCCCGGCCCGTCTCGCGGGTCTGGTCTATCGTCGCCGCGTGAACGCGCCCGGGACGCCTTCGAACCCGCCGCCGCCGCACCTGCCACCCAAGCCCGCCCGACCCGAGGAAGTCATCGCTGGCCGGTATCGGCTGGGCGCGCTCATCGGTCGCGGCGGGATGGCCACGATCCACGAGGCCACGGACCTCGAGACGGGTCGGATGATCGCCCTGAAGCGACTGCGCCCCGAGATCGCCGCGGACCGTGACCTCGCCCATCGGTTCCGGCGAGAAGCCCTCGCTGCGACCGTCCTGCGCCACCCGAACATCGTGGCCTGCCTCGGCGCCGGCACGGATGACGGCCTGCCGTTCCTGGTCATGGAACTGGTGGACGGGGAGGACCTGGCCGCCCGCCTGAGGCGAGAGGGTCCGCAGACGCCATGGCAGGTCGTTCGCATCGGGCTGGACGTGGCCCGAGCGCTCGGGGTCGCGCACCTCCGCGGCATCGTCCATCGCGACATCAAGCCAGGCAACATCCTGCTGGCCGCGGACGGTCGGGCCATGGTCGCGGACTTCGGCATCGCCCGGCTGGCGATGGATGCGGAAGGGGCCGTGCCCGGGACGACTCTCGGCTCGGTCCAGTATTTCAGCCCGGAACAGGCGCGCGGCACGACCACGACCCCGGCCTCCGACGTCTACGGCCTGGGGCTGGTGATGTACGAGGCACTGACCGGTCGACGCGCCTGGTCGGGGGCCACGTCCGACGCGGTCGCGCTCGCGCGGGTGGGTGCGATGGCTCCCTCGCCACGGGCCGTCCGACCGGAGATCCCCGCGGCGCTGGACGCGGTCGTCCGTCGCGCGCTTGCGCCGGAGGCCGCCGATCGATTCCCGAACGGCACCACGATGGCCGCAGCACTCGAGTCGATCGCTGCCTCGATGGACCCGTCGACCCCCGGCGTGCCCGTCGGTGCAGTCGGACGAAGGCCGGCCCGTCCACCGCGCCTCCGTCGACCGCGCCTCCGTCCACCACGACTCCGCCGAGGGAGGGTCCGGCCGGGCGCGAGGGTCGGGCTGCTCGTCGTCATCGGCCTCGTGGTCGGCGCGCTGCTGGTCGCGGCATTGGCGGGTGCCGCCGGACTGAGCACGCCGCGTCGTCCGGCCCCGTCCGTCGTCGCCGCGGCCCCGTCGCAGGGGGCCAGTACGAGGCGGCCGTCCGTCCGTCCCAGTCCATCTTCCACCACATCGCCGTCCCCGAGCGCACCGGACCGAACGACGTCGCCTGTGCCCACGCGACGCCCGACCACCGGCGCCGGAGCCCCGGACGTGTGCGAGATCTTCTTCGAGGTCCCGTGTGGACTCAGGGAAGGTCGATACTCGCCATCGCGTTTCCGGCCACCGATCGGGCTCGCCCTTGGACCCGGTTGGGCTCTCGCGACCCACGCGGCGGATCGAGTCACCCTGACCCGCGATGAGGGCCGCCTGATCCTCGTCTCCGGGGTGACCGACGTCTTCCGGAACGGGGAGGTCGAGACGACGCCCGGGCGGGCCCGGGACCTGATCGAGTCATTCACGATCACGAAGGGGCTGAGCGCGACCCGGCCCGTCCGGGTGCGGATCGACGGCCGACGCGGCTGGTCCGTGGACCTGACGCCGGCCGGCCCCGACGGCCCCGACAGCTCCGACGGCGCGGACCCCGTTCCGCTCTTCGCGATCGGCGGCGCGACCTACGCCCTGGAGCCAGGCCGGACGGTGCGTCTCGTCGCGATCGATGACGCCGACACGACGCTCGTCCTGGTGATCGAGCCGAGCGCGGACCGCACGATCGAGGAGATCCTGGATACCGCCGATGGGGTGGCCGGCTCGATCCGGTACCGCTGACGCCGACCCGTCGTCGCGATCAGGTCGTCGCGGCCTGACGCTTTGGTACCGGACGTTCAGGCACCGACCGCGCGGTTACGCTGTGCGGCCATGCCGCTGCTGTCCACGCACGAACTCACGAAGCGCTATCCAGGGGGTGTCACCGCTCTGGATCGCCTCACGCTGGACCTGGAAACCGGGATCATCGGCCTGGTCGGGGCGAACGGTGCCGGCAAGAGCACCCTGCTCCGGATCCTGCTCGGCCTGTTGCCGGCCACTTCAGGTGGGGCCACGGTGCTGGGCTTCGACGCCCGCACGGAGGGCTCGGCGCTGCGGCGGTTGGTCGGATACATGCCGGAATCGGATTGCCTGCCGCCGGACGTCAGCGCCACGGACTTCGTGAGTCACATGGGTCGGCTGTCCGGTCTGCCGGCCGCCGCGGCCCGCGAGCGCGCCGCGGAAGTCCTGCGCCACGTCGGCCTGTACGAGGAGCGCTACCGACCGATCGGCGGTTACTCGACCGGCATGAAGCAGCGGGTCAAGCTCGCCCAGGCGCTCGTCCACGACCCTCGGCTCCTGCTCCTGGACGAACCGACCAACGGCCTCGACCCGGCCGGGCGAGACGAGATGCTGACGCTCGTCCGGCGAACGGGCACGGAGTTCGGGATCGCGGTCATCGTGGCCAGTCACCTGCTGGGCGAGATCGAGCGTGTCTCGGATTTCCTCGTGGCAGTCGATGGTGGTCGGCTCATCCAGGCGGCGCCGCTGGGCACCTTCACGGAACGGACGGGGGTGCTGGCGGTGGAAGTCGAGGATGGCGCCGAGGCATTGACGGCGCGATTGACCGAGCGCGGGCTGACTGCCCGCACGAGCGGTCGACTCGTCCTCGTGGACCTTGACGATGAGCGGCCGTGGGACGTCGTTCGCGACGCCGTCGCCGACCTGGACCTGCCGCTCGTGCGGATCGAGCAGCGCCGACGCGGGCTGGAGGAACTCTTTCGGTGACGGCCCCGGGGAGCATCTTCGACCTCGGCTACCAGCGCTATGTCGGGCCCCGTCAGGGGCGTCTGGCCGTGGCGATCTCCCTGTTGCTGCACACGTTGCGGAGCGCGTACGGGATCGGACGTGGTGGGCGGGCCAAGGTCGTTCCGTTCGGCCTGCTCATCCTGGCCGTCGCGCCGGCTCTCCTGGCGGTCGGCATCCGGGCCCTCGCGACGCAGGCCGGGGCCGGAGACGCGTTCGACGAGGCGTCGCCCATCCGCCACGACACGTACCAGGGCCTGACCTCCACGCTGGTCATGCTGTTCTGCGCGGCCCAGGCGCCGGAACTCTTCGGACGGGACCAGCGCTACGGGGTCCTGCCGCTCTACTTCTCGCGGGTGCTGACCCGGGCGGACTACGCCGTTGCGCGGTTGGCCGGACTCTTCCTGGCGGTCCTCGTCGTGTGCCTGCTGCCCCAGCTCGTGCTGACGGTGGGCGGCGTGCTGGCGGCCACGGACCCGGCCACGGGTCTCGCGGGCGAGGCTGCAGACATCCCCCGGGCGGTCGCGATCAGCGTGCTTGCCGCCGGCCTGCTCGGGGGTGTCGCGGCGGTCGTGGCGGCCTGGACCCCACGCCGTGCCTACGCGACGGCCGGGATCATCGCGGTCTTCATCATCCCGCCCATCGTCGTCGGCATCATCGCGGCGCGGGCACTCGGGGACGTCGCCGGACCACTCATCCTGGCGAGCCCGGGCGACATCCTCGATGGCGCGAACGCCGCGATCTTCGGCACGTTCCCGGACAGCCCAGCGGTCGCGGCGGCCGACATCGATGGCTGGATCTACGTCGTGGCGGCGGCTGTCGGCGTCGTCGCGACGCTCGGCATCGTCCTGCGCCGATATCAGCGGATCAGCGTGTGAGCGAGCGTCTGCCAGCCGGGCCGCGACCACCGATCGCGCTCGACCATGTTTCGCGCTGGTACGGCAACGTCGTCGCGGTCAACGACATCTCGTTCGCCCTGGGACCTGGCGTGACCGGCCTGCTGGGTCCGAATGGCGCAGGCAAGTCCACCCTGCTGCACCTGCTGGCCGGCCTGCTGGCCCCCTCGGCCGGGCAGGTCTGGGTCGCCGGGCGCCCGGCTTTCGGCGATCCGGCGGTCTATCGCGACGTGGGACTCGTGCCGGAGCGTGAGGCCGTGCCCGGCCATCTGAGCGGCCGCGAGTTCGCCCGGCTCAACGCGGACCTGCAGGGCGTGGCGGACCCAGGAGGAGCCGCGCACCGGGCGATCGCCACGGTCGAGCTGAGCGACGCCGCGGACCGGCCGATGCGGACCTACTCCAAGGGCATGCGCCAGCGGGCCAAGCTGGCCGCCGCGCTCGTGCACGAGCCGCGGATCCTCCTGCTCGACGAGCCCTTCAACGGCCTCGACCCTCGCCAGCGACTGCACATGATCGGCCTGCTCCGCCAGATGGCGGCCGATGGACGGGTCATCCTGTTCTCGTCCCACATCCTCGAGGAGGTCGAGCGTCTCGCGGACGGCGTCCTGGTCGTCTACGCCGGGCGCCTGGCGGCCTCGGGTGACTTCCGATCGATCCGGCGGTTGATGACCGATCGACCGCACCGCTTCACGATCCGCTCATCGGACGACCGGGGTCTGGCGACGGCCCTGCTGGCCCAGCCGGCGGTCTTCGGCGCGGAGCTGGTGGATGGCCTGCTGGCCGTTCGAACGTCCGATTTCGGGGCCTTCAGTCGGCTCGTGGCCCCGACCGCCCGGGCTGCCGGCATCCGGCTGTTCGAGGTGACCCCGACCGACGACTCGCTCGAGAGCGTGTTCGGATACCTGGTCCGCCGATGAACGCCATGAGGGCCATCGCCATGACGACGTTGCGCGGTCTGCTCGGTCGACGGCGGATGATCCTGCTGCTCCTGCTTGCCGGCCTGCCCGTCCTGGTCGCGCTCCTGATCCGCATCGGGGGTGGTCGGGCGGACGCCACGGGGATCCTGGACACCCTGGGGATCCGGACGATCCTGCCGCTCGTCGCGCTCGTGGTCGGCACGGCGTCCATCGGGTCCGAGATCGAAGATGGGACGCTCCTGTATCAGCTCATCAAGCCGATCCCGCGCTGGCAGACCGCGCTGGCCAAGGTCGCCGTCGCGGTCGGGGTCACCGTCGTCCTCGCCGTACCGCCCCTGATCATGACCGGCCTCCTCACCGCGGGGATCGGCCCGGCCTCACTCGGGGTCACGCTTGGGTTCGCCCTCGCCGCGATGGCCGGCGGTGCCGCCTACGCGGTGGCGTTCACGGCCCTCGGGGCCCTGACGACACGCGCACTCATCGCGGGGCTCGCCTACACCCTGCTCTGGGAAGGCGTGCTGGCGGGCCTGCTGGAGGGCACCCGGTTTCTGTCCATCCGCCAGGCAACGCTGGGTATCGCGGCGGTGCTCACGGGTCGCGAGGTCGGGGTCGACCCGCTTGATCCGGCGG
>JACCVB010000163.1 GCA_013698385.1 Chloroflexota bacterium | reverse complement strand
CTCCTCTTCTCGCCGGTGATGGGCGGCGCCGTCGGTGCAGCCGGACCGATCGTCTATGTCGGTTCGACGTTAGCCGTGTTCGTCGCCGTCCTGCGTGACTGGCGGATCCCCGGCCTCGCCTTGGTGGCGCTCGGGGCAGCGTTCAACCTCGCGGCGATCGTGGCCAATGGGGGGATCATGCCGGCCGCTCCAGACGCGGTCGCCACGCTGGCACCGGTGAGCGAAGCAGGGTTTTCCAACAGCGCGGTCATGGCCGATCCCGCGCTGCGACCCCTGACCGACCTGTTCGCCCTGCCCGCGTGGCTGCCATTCGCCAACGTCTTCAGCATCGGTGACGTGATGATCGGCCTGGGGGTCGTCGTTGTGCTCGCCGCGGGTATGCGTCGGCAGCCCGTGGCCGGTGCGCGCTGACACCTCCGCCTACCAGCCGCCCCTGGTAGTACCGATGGCCCATGGCTGCCCAGTCGATCCGCCTCTAAGGTTGCAAGGTGCACGGGTAACCGTCCGCAACTGAAAGGGGCCTCGATGCTCGTACTCAAATCGCAGACCTTCCGGGTGATCATGCTGCTGTCCGCTCTGGCCAGCACCAGCCTCGTGCTGATGGCGGGTCGTCGCTGGTCCTGAACCCGGCACGCTGATGGCCGGAGGACATCCGGCCCCATGAACCGATGATGACGGTCGTCCCACGGGACGGCCGTCGTTATTCGATTCCGGATGAGGTTCGCGCGGCCATTCGAGCGCACGGGCTGCTGCGGGTGGAGGACGTCGCCGTCGGTACGTGTGCGTCAGTCGGGTTCGTCCGGCGGGACCTCCTCGAGCAGGTGCGTCCGCAGGAAGGTGCGGATCCGGGTGTACGCGTCGCGCCGGTTCTCACGGCGCTCCCAGCCGTGACCCTCCTCGTCGTACCAGTGGACCTCGTGGATCTTGTCCTCGATCTCGAGGGCCTCCACCATCCGCTCCGTCATCAGCGGCACGACACGCTTGTCCTTGCGTCCATGGAGGATCAGCAGGGGCGCCTCGATCCGCTCCGCGCGATAGACCGGCGAGCCGCGCCGGAACGCCGCGCTTCGGGTCGGGTCATCGGGCGTACCCATCATCCGCTGGAGATCCAGGCGACCGGCTCGATCCCCATGGCGAAAGCTCTCGGCGATCTCGGAATCGCCATACAGATCCACGCCTGCGGCCCACATCGCGGGCTCCTCGACCAGGGCGCACAGGACGAGGTACCCGCCGTAGGACCCACCGAAGACCGCCAGACGTCCATCCGACCACGGCTGCTCCGCCACCCATCGACCGGCATCGACCAGGTCGAACACGTCGGCGTGGCCCCACTCGTCGTGATTGGCGTGCCGGAACGTCCGACCGTACCCCGTCGACCCGCGAAAATCGACGTCGAGGAAGGCGATCCCTTCGCGAGCGAGCAACAGCTTGAACGGCTGGAAGCCCCGGTACGACTGCCACGTCGGGCCGCCGTGCGGATAGATGACCGTCGGCACGCGCCGGGCACCCCTCTTCCCGGTCGCCCCGCTCGGACGCCAGAGCGTCCCCTCCAGGCGCAGTCCGTCACGGGCGACGACCTCGATCCGCTCGCCGGTCGGCACGCGACCCGGTGTGAGGGCATCAGCCAGCACGGCGGGCCTTGACTCCGTCACCTGGCGCGGGCGCGCTCCCTCCGGCGCCACGCCCGGCACGGGCAGCAGCCACAGGTCCTGGGGCCGCGTCTCACTCTCGCCAACGGCCGCGATCCATGCCCCGTCGGCCAGCCAGCCGACCGACCGCCAGACGCCCTCCCACGGCGAGATCCGCTGCGCCTGGGTCCTCGCGGTCACGGTGCGTGGACCCTTCGGCGGTCGGCCCCGACCGCGCTTTGGAGCCTCGCCCCCACCAAGCTCGCGAACGACCAGGTCGATCAGACCATCGTGGAACTCGATATGCAGGAAGCGCGAGCCATCCGGAGAAGGCAGGGGCGCATAGCCCACACCGCCGGTCGGCTCACCGTGTTCGCGCTCGCCGTCGGTGAGCACGATCCGGTCGCGTCCGTCGGCCGAGCGCCGGACGACCTGGAACCAGCCGTCCGCATCGGACACGAACAGGAGCGAGCCATCCGCGAACCAGCGCGCGCCGGTGTCCAGACTGGACAGCCCGGCCACGATCTCCAGGGCGCCGCTCGAGGCGTCTACGAGCGCGATCTGGGTCGTCTCCATGTCGTCGGGCCGCTGCTGGGCCACGACGGCGAGGCGAGCTCCGTCCGGCGCCCACTCCGCCGACTCGACGTCGACACCGGCCGGCGTGAGCGCGTGCGCCTGCGGGGGCCTGGGATCGCGCTGGGGACGGCCACGCCGCGGGACGGGTGCATCGATGAGCCAGACCTGCGACCAGCCGCGTCGGCGCGACAGGAACGCGAGGCGTTTGCCGTCCGGCGACCAGCGTGGCCCCCGTCCCCCACCAGGCTTGGCCACGACCCGCACGAGCCGTGCCCCATCCGCCTCCACGATCCAGATCTCGTCTTCGCGGACGAACGCCAGGCGACGGCCGTCGGGCGACCATTGGGGGTCGCTGATCGGCTTTTCCGACGCGGTCAGCTGGACGGGCGGTCCTCCGCTGCGGAGTGACAGCGTGAACAGCTGTCGAGCGCCCGCGCTTTCTGCGGTGTAGGCCACCGCCCGATCCCGCGGATGGACCCGGAACTCACGAGGTGAGTCGACCGCGACGATCGATTCGATGGACAGTCCGCTTGCCGGCCCCGTGGGCGGCGTCGCCATCAGTGTTCGCCCTTCGCTCGCCGCTCCACATCGGCTTCCAGTTGCTCCCCAAGTTCGAGCGTTCGCCGGAAGGCCGCCCAGACCGCCTCCGACATGACCGTCCTGAGGCGCCCGCTCTCGAGGGCATGGAGCGCGGCGGCCGACGTCCCGCCGGGCGAGGTCACCATGTTGCGAAGCTCGGCCGGATGCATCCCGGAGCGCTTGGCGAACAGGGTCGAGCCTTCGAGCGTTTCGATCACGAGGTCGTGCGCCACATGACGCGGGAACCCGAGGTGCACCGCGGCATCGATCAGGGCCTCCATGACCAGGAAGACGTAGGTCGGCCCGGTGCCGCTGACCGCGGTGGCCATGGCCACCATCTTCTCGTCATCGACTTCGAGCTGATACCCGAGGGCGCCCAGGAGGGCGGCCGCCTGGGACCGCTGCTCGGCGGTCGTCTCCGGCGTCGCGTACCAGACCGTCACGCCCTTGCCCAGGCGGGCCGGCGTGTTGGGCATGCTCCGGACGACCTGGTCATGGCCCAGGATCCCGGTCAGGGCGCTGGTGGTCGCCCCGGCCAGCACGCTCAGGACGAGTTGTCCACGTCGCAACTGCGGACCGATCTCGCGACCGACCCTGGCCAGCATCTGGGGTTTGATCGCGAGCAGGATCACGTCGGCGTCCGTCACGGCCTCGACATTGCCGGCCACGGTCCGGATCGCGTACTCCTGCTCCAGGGACGCTCGTCGCTCCGGGCGCGGGTGACTGGCCACGACCTGTTCGGGCCGAACGAGGTCACCGCGCAAAAGGCCCGCGATCATCGCCTCGGCCATGACGCCGGAACCGACCGTGGCGATCGTCGCTTCGTTCAGGGGGGACATCGCCGGGAGTATAGCGACGCCGCGAGGTCAGCCAGCACGCGCGGACGCGAGCACGAAGAACCGACCTGTGGTGGTCACCTCGACATCCACGAACCCGGCGTCCCGGAGCGCGGCCGCCAGGGCATCCGCGTCCCGAACGACCTTGACGATCGTGAACGCCCGGCCGTCCGCCAGTCGACGAGTCGATCGACCTTCGACGGGGGGCGGGTGATCCGTCGCGCCCGACGCCGGGTCATCAAGCGAGTCCATGAAGGCAGCCAGGCCGCCGGGCTTCAGCCATCGACGAACGAGGCCCAGGAACCCGGCCAACCGCTCGGCGGGCACGTGGCTCAACCAGAAGCCGGCAAACACGGCGTCGACCGCCCGATCCGGCTCCGCCCAGGCGTCGCGGACGTGCAGGTGCGCGCGCAGCCGATGCGCCACGAGCCGCTCGCGGGCCAGCTCGAGCGCCGCGGGTGACGTGTCGTACAGCGACAACTCCCCGCGCGACGCGAGGAGTGGCGACCACCAGCCGGTCCCGGCGGCGAGTTCCACGATCTCGCCCCTGAAGTCGCGGGTGTCGAGCCAGGTGCCGGCGGCGTCCAGCTCGGCATTCCATGCGGCGTCGTGGATCGGTCCGTGGGAGTAGCGGCCGCGCCGGCGGTACCAGTCGTCGTACTCGGGGGCGCGGGCTTCGTAGTAGTCGATCATATGCGAGTGGAGGTCCAGGCTGGCGGTCGTTGGGGCTGTCGGGTGCGCCGCCGGCGTCGCCGTAGCCGACCGCTCGGTCAGCGCCTGGCGCAGGCGGAACCGCAGGAAGCCGTTGTCGCCCGCCTTGCCGACGCAATCGGGGCACAACTGCGCCCAGCCCTCGAGGTCGTCCCGGCCGCGGACGGTATGGGCCGCGCCGCACCATAAACACTCGAACGATGCTCGGAAGGGCACGGTCAGTCGACCGGCGTCCAGCCACCGGCCGGCGCGAGGTCGAAGAAGGCATCCGGATCCATGATCTCCGCGAGCAGTTCGATGCCGTCGATGACGCGCGGTCCCGGTCGACTGAAGTAGGCCGAACCGTCCACCGCGAAGACGGCGCCACGGCGGACCGCGGAGAGTTCGTCGAGCCAGTCAGGCTTCGGCGTTCGCGCCCATTCCCGGACGGTGTCCGCGAGATGGTAGCCGCAGGGCATCAGGAAGAGCATCTCGGGATCCACCTCGGCCAGCGCGTCCCAGGTGGTCTGCTGGGCCTTCGCGCCGTCCGAACCGAGCAG
>JACCVB010000149.1 GCA_013698385.1 Chloroflexota bacterium | reverse complement strand
GCTCATGCGAACGAAGATCCGGGCGCCGGTGAACCCCGGCAGACCCGTGGTTCGGTCGGACTCCGCCGTCCGCTCAAGGGTCGCGCGTGGCCGCGGAAACTCCCGGAAGTAGGTCGTGTCGGCGGCTCGAAGCTCGGACAGGGCGAACGGCGCGGACGGACCATGGCGCCACCAACCACGGGGCGCGGACAGCCAGGGCGCGGGCGTCGGCGGAGGGCCCTCGGACGGGGCCCAGCCGAGACTCCCCGCGACGAGGATGCGGCGGGTGGGACCGTCGCCCAGGGTCAGCAGCGGACGGGTCGCGAGCCAGGCAGCCCCGGGACTGAGCGCTGAGTCGCGGCAGGCCTGGCGCGCCAGGACCAGCAGCAGGTCCGGACAGGCGGGATCGCCCAGGTCGCCCAGCCAGGCGACCGGCGGGATGACCAGTCGAGCGGACTGCCAGGCTCCGCGGACCATGGCCGTCCAGCGGTCGGATGCGGTCCCGTCGCCCAGATCGCTTACAGCTTCGATCGCGACCTTCCCCTGGGTGTCGCGCCCCAGGCGACCCGTGGCCAAGCGGCCGCCGGCAACGCCGTCACCGGGCTCCAGCCACGCGACGCGCGGACGTCCGTCGGATCCGGCAGTGGACATGAACTCGTCGAACGCGGCGAGCGGCAGGCCGTCCGCCGTTCCGATCGGGAGCGACGTCCAGCCGCGCACGGGATCCAGCGCGACCAGCGCGTCGCCATCGTTGACCAGCGCCTCGTCCCGACCGTCCCCGTCCACATCCAGGCGGACAGGAGCTCCGACCCAGGGGGGCGCCTTGGCCTGACCGCCGGAGGCTCGCTCGACGATCGTGGCACCGTCGCTCAGCCTGACCGCGATGAGTCCACGGTCGGTGGCGGGGTTCGCGGCCGCCGGGCAGTCCGGATACGCATACGCGAGCAGGTCGGCGCCCGGAGCGTCGTCCCACTGGCCCAGCACCCCGCCGGCCAGGCGTCGACCCGTGACCTCGAATCCTCCGGTCCGCGTCAGCCCCTCGTGCAGGATCGCGACCTGCGAGCCGCGGCACGCACCACCCGACCGGTCCGAGCGGACGGAGGCCAGGACCAGTTCGATCGTGCCGTCGCCGTCCACGTCCGCCGCACCCGCGTCATCGATCGGGAAGTCCATCGTCGTTCGCGCCAGCTCGGCCAGCCTGGACCGTCCGGGGCCGGCGTCGGTCCCGATCAGGACCACGCTGGAGCGCTCCTCCGAGGGCGTCGTCGAGATGACCGCGAACCGGGTCGCGCCAAGGCCGATCAGCCAGGGCACGCCCACGCCGCTCACGCCTGTAGCGCGCAGGTCCAGGGACAACTCGTCGTCCGGTTCCCAGCTCCGGTCCCGCCGCAGGATCCGCAGCCGGACGACCCCCTGCGGCGCGCTGCCGTCCGCGGCGATGACCAGCAGTCGTGGCGCACCGTCCGGGCCCGATGGGTCGAGGGCGGCGAGGTCCCAGATCGGGCGATCCAGCCAGTTGCGCGACTCCGCCGCTCCGGTGAAGACGGCCGCACCCTCCGCCGCGGCAATCGGGCGCGGGATGGTGGCCGTCGCCACGGCGAGGATGAGGGCGGCGGCTGTTGGTGCCAGTCTGAGTGGGACTCGATGACGCAGGGCGACGACCTCCGGCCGTCGCATCCTACCCCCACAGCGGACGCCACCGACCGGTGGTAGCCTCGGGCCGGATGTCCCCCACCCCACGGCCCAGTCGCTCTGTCCGGGGCATCGAGCCCCTGCCCCTGGTCCTCGTCTTCGTGCTGTCCCTGTCCGCCTGCGGGACGATCTCGACGAGCGCGCCTGCCCCGACACCAGCGGATTTCCAGGGCATCGCCACCGAGCTGACCATCCGCCGGATCGCCATCGACAACCTCGTCTCAGGCGATGCCGGCTGCACCGACCGCGTCCTCATCCCGACCGCGATCGGCCTCACCGCGAAGGGCCTCGACCAGGCGACGCCCGCTCGGCTGTACCTCTACATCTTCCGGGATCGCGCCGCCTTCGAACGGTTGCGAACGACGGTCGACGACTGCGCTCGTTCGTATGTGACCGACCCGCAAACCTTCGAATCGATCGACGCGTCGCCGTTCGTGCTGGCCGGTCAGGGGCCATGGGCGCCCGAGTTCAGGGCCGCCCTGCGCGAAGCGCTGGTCACGGCGGCCGGCACCGGAGACTGACCCGATGGTCGGTGCGGTGCGGTCCGCGGTAAAGGGGACCGGGAGGATGCGGTTACCAAGGTCCTGACGTAGACCTGGGACGGCCCGTTGGTTCCGGGCGCCCGGGACGTCCGGGTGGCGGTCGGGAGACGCTCGTCCGGCGACGCTCCGGACATGCCTTCCGCGACACGCTCCATCCGCCTCGTCCTGGCCCTTGCCTTCCTGACGACCGTCATCGGGTCGGGAACCGCGACCGTCATCGATTCGCCGGTGGCGGCTCGCCAGGCGGCGGCT
>JACCVB010000120.1 GCA_013698385.1 Chloroflexota bacterium | reverse complement strand
GCGACAAGGTGCGCGGCGTCCTCGAACGCGATTTCGCGGAGTACGCCCGTCAGAACCAGAAATCCCGCCAGGGCCTGGCAAGCGTCGTGCTCCTGGCCGCCTCGCGCCCGCTCCTCGCCAAGGCCGTCAAGGCGGCCGGCGAGACGCTGTTCTCCCCGGATCAGGGCGATGTATCGGAACGGCTCGCCCAGGTCAAGGAGCGGGCGGCCCGCCAGCTGGAGCGCGCTCGCCAGGACGCGGGCCGCGCGGTAGCCGATCTCCGCCCCGGCGACGAGCCGCGTTCGCCCCGTCCGCCTGCACCGCCTGCCGACGAGTCGCCACCGACCGGCATCTAGGTCCGCGCGGTCCCGGCCGTCGTCTAGACTGCTCCCCGGGCGAGTGGCGGAATGGCAGACGCGCCGGCCTTAGGAGCCGGTGTCGCGTGAGCGACGTGGAGGTTCGACCCCTCTCTCGCCTACCACCTGCGACGGCGCGGCCCGCGGGTACGCCCCGCGGCCCCCGGACCCGGACGGGAGCGTCCCCCTATACTTCCCGGCGATGCAGATCACCCGAACTCCCGCCCCCAAGTCGGCCGTCCAGCTCGAGATCGAGTTGCCCCCGGAGCGCCTCGATCGAGCCATCGGTGAGGCCGTGCGCATGCTTGCTCGTCGAACGCGCGTCCCGGGCTTTCGGCCGGGCAAGGCCCCGCGACCCGTCCTGGAGCGACACCTCGGTCCGGGCGCCGTGCTCGATGAGGCCGTGGAGCACCTGGTCCAGACGGCCTACCGTGAGGCGCTTCTCCAGGAGGCGATCCTGCCCCTGACCAGCGCCGACGTGGAGGTCGTGACGGCGGAGGAGGGACAGCCCCTCGTCTTCAAGGCGACCGTGCCGGTCCGTCCCGAAGTCCAGCTCGGCGATTACAGGGACTTCAAGTTCGAACCCGAGATCGAGACGATCGACGACGCCCGGGTCTCCCAGGTCGTGGAGGAGCTGCGCGACCAGAATGCGACCCTCGCCGCCGTCGAGGATCGCGGGGCAGAGGCCGGCGACTACGCCGTGATCGCCTTCGAAGGGACGCGGGACGGCGAGGCCTTCGACGGCGGCAGCACGGAACGGATGCCGCTCATCCTGGGCCAGGAGCGGCTCATCCCGGGCTTCGAAGCGAACCTGCTTGGTCTCAAGCCCGGCGACTCGACCGAGTTCGACATCGAGTTCCCCGATGACTACGGCGAGCCCACCCTCGCTGGCCAGGCCGCGCACTTCAAGGTGGAACTCAAGGAACTACGGGTCAAGGTCCCGCCGGCGCTGGACGACGACTTCCTGGCCTCGGTGGGCACGTTCGGCTCGGTCGACGAATTGCGCGAGGACATCAAGCGCAGGCTGGAAGGCAACGCCCTCGACCGAGCCCGTCACGGCTTCGCCGATCACATCATCGACTACGCCGTGGCCAACGCGTCGCTCGAATTGCCGGACGTGCTGATCGACCAGGAGGTCGAGGTCATGCACGACGAGTTCCGGGCCTCGCTGGCCCGCCAGGGCATCACCGAGGAGGCCTATCTGAAGGCCACGGACAAGACCGGTGACGCGCTTCACGGAGAGTTCCGCCCGAACGCCGAGAAGCGGGTCAAGACGCTGCTCGTGCTGTCGGCAGTCGCGGACGCGGAAGCGATCGACGTCCCCGACGCGGATGTGGAGGCCGAGATCGCGCAGGGCCGCCAGCGCTACGCCGAGGACGAACGACTGCTGTCCTACTTCGACTCGGACCGCGGTCGTGCGTTCATCCGGAGCACTCTGCGCCGAACCCGGGTGGTAGAGACGATCATCGATCGCTGGCTGGCCGACCATCCGGAACATCCCGGGCTGCCGCACGTGGAAGACGCCCCGCAGGTCCCGGCGCCCGCCGGATGATCCGCCCCGACCGACCCGATCGCCCAGAACCCGCGAAAGAGACAGGAAGGCCCCAGATGCTTGTCCCCATGGTCATCGAATCCTCCAGCCGGGGGGAACGCGCGTACGACATCTACTCGCGGCTGCTGCGTGAGCGGATCATCTTCCTCGGCGACGCGATCGAGGATCACCTGGCCAACCTGATCATCGCCCAGCTGCTGTTCCTCGAATCCGAGGACCCGGAGAAGGACATCAGCCTGTACATCAACTCGCCAGGCGGGCAGGTCACCTCCGGCCTCGCGATCTACGACACGATGCAGTACCTGCGTGCTCCGGTGAGCACGATCTGCATCGGCATGGCCGCGTCCATGGCGGCAGTCCTGCTTGCGGCCGGGGCCAAGGGCAAGCGCTACGCCCTGCCCAACAGCCGGATCATGATCCACCAGGGTTCCGGCGGGTTCCGTGGCAACGCCCCGGATGCCATCATCCAGATGAAGGAATGGGAGTACCTCGTCCAGCGCAACCACGAGATCCTCTCGCGCCACACCGGCCAGCCCCTGGACAAGATCATCGGAGACACGGACCGGGACTACTTCATGGCTCCCGACATGGCCAAGGACTATGGCATCATCGACGAGGTCTACGCGGCCGAGAGTGCCTCACTCATCGCGCAGGCGCATGATGCCGGTCTGACCGGCGGGGAAGGCGCGGCAGCCGCGGAAGCCGCGGAAGCGGCTGAAGCAACCCAGCCCGCCAAGAAGACCAAGGGCGAATAGGCAGGAGCCAGACGCACGTGACCTCGACGAGCACGAGCAGTAAAGGACCCAAGGTCCCGTATCGCTGCTCCTTCTGTGGCAAGAGCCAGGAACAGGTTCGCAAGCTCATCGCGGGCCAGGGCGTCTACATCTGCGACGAATGCATCAACCTCTGCCAGGAGATCATCGAAGAGGAGATGCTGGAGGCGCCGCGCCCCAAGGCCGCCGCGTCCAAGCTGCCCAACCCGCACCAGATCAAGGACGCTCTGGACCAGTACGTGATCAGCCAGGATCGGGCCAAGAAGGTCCTGTCGGTGGCGGTCTACAACCACTACAAGCGGGTCAACGCCGGCCACCAGATCGACGACGTGGAGCTCCAGAAGTCGAACGTCCTGCTCGTGGGGCCCACGGGCTCCGGCAAGACCCTTCTGGCCCAGACCCTGGCCCGCGTCCTCGACGTGCCGTTCTGCATCGCCGACGCGACCTCCCTGACGGAGGCCGGCTACGTCGGGGAGGACGTCGAGAACATCCTGCTACGGCTCATCCAGGCCGCCGATTTCGACGTGACGCGTGCGCAGCGCGGGATCATCTACATCGACGAGATCGACAAGATCGCGCGCAAGGCGGACAACCCGTCCATCACCCGCGATGTCTCCGGAGAAGGCGTCCAGCAGGCCCTGCTCAAGATCCTGGAGGGGACCGTCGCCAATGTCCCGCCCCAGGGCGGTCGCAAGCACCCGCACCAGGATTTCATCCAGATCGACACGACCAACGTCCTGTTCATCTGCGGCGGCGCGTTCGACGGGCTCGAGAAGATCATCGAGGAGCGGGTCGGTCGTCGGACGATCGGCTTCGGCTCCGAGTCGGTCATCGGCTCGGCGGAGCGAGGTCGGATCCTGGAACGGCTGATGCCCGAGGATCTGCTCAAGTTCGGCCTCATCCCGGAATTCATCGGGCGCCTGCCCGTCATGGTCACGCTGAACGCGCTGACCGCCGATGACCTGGTGCGGGTCCTGACCGAGCCCAGGAACGCGGTCAGTCGCCAGTTCCAGAAGTTCCTCTCGCTGGACAAGGTGGACCTGGCGTTCACGCCGGGCGCGCTGCGCGCCGCCGCCGAAGTCGCCCTGGACCGCAAGACGGGGGCTC
>JACCVB010000394.1 GCA_013698385.1 Chloroflexota bacterium | reverse complement strand
AGGCGCTCGGACGCCTCGACCAGTGCGTTGACCGCTTCGTAGTCGGCCACGGCAGGAAACCCGTCGTGGACGAAGAAGCTCGTCGTCGACTCGAGGCGGACGGCGCCCGTCGTGATGACCAGATCACCGAGACCGATCTCGGGCTGCAACCCGCCGCACGATCCGACCCGGATGAAGGTCGGCCGCTTGGTGATGGCGAGGATCTCCGCGACGGCGATCTCGACATTGTCCGTGCCGATCCCGGTCGACACGACGGACACCCGTTGACCGCGATACATCCCGGTCGCGGAGGCGAACTCGCGATGGCGATGCTCCAGCTCGATCGAATCGAAGCGTGCTGCGATCCTCGAGGTCCGATCCGGGTCTCCGGGGAGGAGGATGTACTCGGCCAGGTCGCCCGGGCCGAGTCCGATGTGATATTGCCGTTCGCCCGGAGGGATCGCGATGCGGCGGTCCGAACCGGCATCGACGCGGGTGTCCGCGATCGGCAAGGACCTCTCCCTCGTTCCGGTGGGCGTTCCGCGACGCGAAACTCGGCCGAGGATAGTCCGCCCCTCTCGTGAGCGTCAAGCGCGAATCAGCACGGGTCATGCAGGCGGGCCGTGCCTCCACGCCCGATCGCGCCTGGCGCCACCACCGTTCCAACCGACCGGGGAGACGGTGCCCGGCCGCGTTTGGAACGCGGCGCGTCCCCATTTGACCGCCGAAAAGGCTCCCAAGGCCTCGCTCGTTCCCCGGTTGGAACGGTCCTGGCGCCAGGCCGCGGCCACGCCGTCCGCCGGATCACGACCGAATCACCGGCCAGGGTGGACCGCCACGGTCCCCGGGGCCAGGCTCGCCCGCCGCGGTCGGCGGGACCTGGCTACGGCGCACCCGGATCTTGCCCCGGCCGGGGCGTGGCGATGGCAGCCAGCCTGACCGCGACCCGCGATTCCAGGAGCCGGCGCATCTGACGGCGCCGCAGCATCGTGACCGCCAGCGAGGCGATCCCGATCCCCAGCAGGGAGAACAGGCCGGCGCCGGCGCCTGGCAGGTTGGCCAGGTCGCCGTCGACTCCCGCCTGACGGGACCCACCGGCCGGAACGGAACTGCCGCTGGCGTCTGCCGCACCGCGATCGACGACGGCCCCGGCGACAGGGAGCAGTGCGCTTCCGAGGGCGATCCGGGCCGGATCGTCCACGACGACGTGGAATCCATCGGCAGCGGCCTCGACGCGGCCGACGACATTGATCGCGTCGCCGGGTTCGACGATCGCGATCCACTCGGCAGCGTCGTCGATCAGCCGAACGGTCGCGACGGCGGTCCCATCGTCAAGGCGGAAGCCGTCGGCACGACCCTCCGTCACCAGACCACCCACGAGGACCATCTGATCCTCGTACTGCGCGAGTTCCGCCAGGTCCGCGTGAGGCACGTCCGATCCCCCGAGTGGAAACGTGGATCCGTTCCCGGGAACACCGGCGTCGGCGTCAGGGCCGGCCGCGGAGCCTGGCAAGGACCCACCCGGGCCGCCAGCGCGGTCCGGGCCGCCCGGGCGGACGCTCGCCCCGGCACTCGCGGACGTCGCACCCGACACCCCGCCCAACCGGACGTCGGATGCGAAGCGCGGCAGCAACGACGGTCGACGATCGGCCGCACTCGAAAAGGCTCGTCGCACGATCCCCGTCACGGTCGCCGAGCGACCCTCGACCAGGGCCGTGGCAGGGATGCCCGACCCGGACTGACCAACCCCCGCGACACGAGCCGTCCCGACCGCGAGCTCGGCACGCCATCGCGCCCCGAGCTTCTTGACATCCTCGACGCGACCGGTCACCGCGACCAGCCGCCACGCATGGGCGTCACTCAGCGGTCCCCGGATCTCCAGGGGGGCCGGCACCGCACTCGTCCCCAGCCGCTCGATCGACTGGACGCGAAGACGAGGCGAGCCATACGCCGTCCCGACACGCCCTTCGACACGGACATCGCTCCCGATGGAAGGGACGGCGTCATCCTTCGTGAGCAGGATCTCGATGGCCCCGCTCGCATCCTGGATCACGAGCCGTCGACCGGTGGCGTCGAGCAATGTCGCTGGGGCTGTGACGATCCCGCGAACGGCGACCGGCTGATCGGTCCTGGTGGTGGCAGCGGCGATGGAGGTGAGGGTCAGCGGGATGCCTGACGAGCTCGCACGGGGTGATCGGGTCGGGGCGGGCGACGGCGACGGGTTCGGCGATGCCGTGGGATCCGGTGATGCCGCAGGGCTCGGCGTCGGGGACGGACTGGGGCCTGCGAGGGGCTCGGCGTCGGAGCCGTCACGAAGCCACATTCGATAGCCGTCGAGGGCACCCTTCCGCGTGGCACGCTGCCCCACGACGCCGACCAACCGATAGCTCGCTCCGACTTCGAATGTCGACGGAGCGAGGTGGCTGGATGCATCGGCGGCGACCTTGATGATGGCTCGGTCCGTCGTCTCGATCAGGAACGTGAGATCGCCGCTCGTCGACTTCGATGGTCCCTTCGTGACGATCCCGACCCGCTCGCCGAGTCGAGCCTCGAGGGCTTCCGTCAAGGCGCCCGTGCCGCGGTCCGGTGCCGGAAGGCCAGCCAGGCCGACCGAGCTCAAGCCGTCGACCTTCGGTCGGATCTCCAGCTGTCCGTAGGGATCAGCGAGTGGGCCGCGCACGATAACCACGGTTCCGCGGTTGGGCGGTGACGCGCCGGTCGGAAGTCGCACGACGATCCCGCCCGTCGCGTCCTGGATGGTGAACAGGGGCGGACTCCCAAGCCGGCCGGGCTCGGCCGTGACCACGCCCCGGACCTGGACCGTGGTCCCGATCGCCTGGCTTCGTGCCGCCGCGATCGCGTCCGCGGTCGATGGCGTCGGAGTGGCGGAGGGACTCGGGGC
>JACCVB010000367.1 GCA_013698385.1 Chloroflexota bacterium | reverse complement strand
TGGAAACACCCACGAGCGGGATGCCCAGTCCGTGCGCCAGACCCTTGGCCGTGGCGATCCCGACCCGCAGGCCGGTGAAGGCCCCTGGGCCCGTCCCCACCACGATGCCGGCAAGGTCCGCGCGACCCACGCCGTACGCGTCGAGGAACCGCTCGATGCCTGGCAGGAGCGTGTCGCCGTGGCGGTAGCCGGCGGGCCACCTCGAGACCGCGCGGAGGGCACCGTCGGGCGAGCCCGTGGCGATGACGACCTGGGTCGTGGCCGTATCGATGGCCAGGATGGTGGCCACGTGCCGGTCGGCCTTCATCCGGCCGCATCCAGGTAGCGCCCGTAGTCCGGAGTGCCGGCGACAAGGGTGATCTGCCTCGGGTCGTCGCCGGCGCCCTCGATCCGGACGTCCAACCGGCTCGATGGCAGGGCGTCGCCCAGGCGCTCGGGCCACTCCAGGAGGGTGACACCCTCGGCCTGGCGGTCTTCGATCAAACCCCCGGCCAGCGCGTCGGCGGCATCGGCGAGGCGATAAGGGTCCAGGTGGAACAGGGGCAGGCGGCCCTGGTATTCGGCCATCAGCACAAAGGTCGGTGAGGTGATCGTCTCGGTCACGCCAAGGGCCGCCCCGAAGGCCTTGGCCAGGTGTGTCTTGCCGGCCCCGAGGTCACCCTGCAGGCAGACCAGGTCACCCGCGCGGGCCACCCGGCCGAGCGCCAGTCCAAGCTTGGTCGTTGCCGCAGGGTCCGGGCAGAGGATCCGCCGCGCGCGGGAACCGCTGGTCGTGGCGGGCATCGCAGGCGAGCTCAGACGAACCGCTCGACGTCGCCCAGCGAAACGGCCACGACCGAGCCGTCACGCAGGCGGACGGACGCCGCCTCGAGGTGGATCCCACCCGGAAACCGGCGCTGGCCGACCAGTCCCAGCCAACGGCCCTCACGTCCGATGAGGTCGCCGCCGCGGATCCGGACGAGATCGCGCGCAGGAGCGGGCAGCTCGAGATCCCATGCGTCGAACAGGAGGGCCGGCGGATCCCCCACGATCGCGACCTCCCGGCCCTCCAATGCGGCCAGCACGTCGAGCAGTGGGCTCGCCAACGGCCGCCGCATCGCTCCGTCGAGGACCAGGACGGCGAAGGGTGGGAGCCGATGGAGGGCGGCCCGCTGACGAGCTTCGGAGGCGAGGTAGTCCCGGCGCGCCTTGCTCGCGAGGCCGGCCACGACGATGCCCCGGATGCCCATCGCCCGGGCGCGGGTCAGCGTCTCGGCGTCGATCCGCGATCCGACCACGAGGATCGTGCCGGCCAGGCCGACATCCAGCCCGCCGGCACGCAACTCCCCATCGGCCCCGGCCGCGACGTGCAGTCGGCCACGGGTCGGGCCCCCCAACGCCACGATCCCACGGATCGCCTGACCCGCGGTCGTGATGACGATGCCGCTGCCGGGCGTCGCCTCGCGGACGGTGCCCGCCACCGGGCTCTCGATCGACTCCCAGACGTCACCGCCCACGGTCCGCCAGCGCCCGCGCCACTCGAATAACAGCTCCCCGGCCTGCACCCGGCCGCCCGGGCGTGTGTCCGGACCAGCTGGCACGGGTTGGTCCTGGAGCGCGCCGTTGCGCAGCTGCTCGGCGATGGGGGCACCCGCCGTCACGGACTCCCCGACCTCCACGAGGGGGCGGTCTCCCGGCGCGAGCGGGAAGGCGATCTCCACTCCCGACTCGACCAGGCGATGGACGGCGACGAGCCGGATCTCGTCCTCGGCGGTCGTGGTCACGCGTCGCCTCCCGCCCACAACGCGCGCTGCCAGGCGCTCAGCAGGTCCCGTCGTCGATCCGCGCGGTCGGGCAGGCGCAGGGGCACGTCGCGCAGGTCCACCAGCAGGCCCCCGAGGCCACCCGCCACGTCGATCGCGAAATGGCGCCCGCGGGCGCCGAGTCGGACGGTGTCGCGGAAGCGGAATTCGGCGACTGCCGTCGCGCCCGGCGGGAGATCCACGAGTTCCAGGCCGCCTGGCACGAGGTCGAGCTCGCTCGTGGCACCGTCGGCGTGGATGAGCAGGTTGCCGGCCGACCGACCCGCGTGGAGGCCCGCCGGCATCACGACGCTTCCGAGCGGGGCCAGCAGGTCGTCAGCCAGGTCGCCCATGACCGCCAGGCGCTCGTGTGGATCCGGGATCGCGCCCAGCGGTCCCAGCAGGCGGGCGTGGTCCAACGCGAACTGGCTGGCGCCCGGCCGCCGAAGGATGTCGACGAGGGCCAGCGCCACGGCGGGCGCCGGGATCGCCGACCAGACCCCGCCGGCTGTCACCACGAGGTCTGGCGATGGCGTGCCCGGCGGGTCGGGGGCGGCGGCGATGAGTCGGTGCAGGGCCGCCCGTGCGGCCGCCATGCGAAGCGCCGTGCCTTCACCTGGGGCGTCTGCCGACGGGGCGATGCGCAGCTCGCGCATCCGGTCGCGCAGCCGGTGTCGATCGGAGGGCAGGGTCGACCACCCGCTCACGGCGTCGATGACCGCATCATCGGGTTCTTCGGGGGCGACGGATGCGCCGGGGACGACGGCCAGCCTGGGCGTCCCTTCGACCCCACCGGCGGCCGGGCTCGCGGACGCGCGGACCGAGGCGTCGTGACCCAGTCCGATCAGCTCGACCCGGCGATCGAGGGCGTCGGCGAGAGCCTGGACGGCCGCACCCATGGCGCGTCGCGGGTCGTCGTCCGGTAGGGCCAGTTCCAGCAGCAGGTCCGCCAGCGGATCGGATGGAGCCGACGGATCCGCGTCCGCTGCCGCCGCGCGGTGCCTACCGGGCTGGCGTGCTGCAGGGGCAAGGACGATCTCGCCCGGACGCTCCGTGGACAGCCCGAATTCGGCCAGGCCCTCGGCCATGCCGCCGGCCAGGACGACCGGGATCTCCGGGCGACGGGCGGCGGCGGCCGCGACGAGAGCGGCAAGCTCCCGGATCGCGCCTCGCTCCTCCGGGGCCGGCGGATCCGATGCACCGGTCAGGATCGCATCCACGTCCCGATCAAGCAGCATCCCCGTCATGGCCAGCGGATCCGTGGTTTCGACGCTGGCCCCGGTCGCACGCCAGCCGCTCCGCGCGGCGACGCCGAGCAGGGTGGAGAGAGTCCGCTCCGAGCCCGCCACGATGGCCAGGCGACGCGGGCGACGGCTTCGGACTTCCAGTCGCGGCATGCTGTCGATCTCGGTCGCGAGGCCGATGCCGTGCGCCAGGTCGCGGTCGACGGCGGTCACGCGCCGGCGAAGCAGGTGCACGGCCGAATCGATCTCGGCGCCGGCCGGGAGCGCGAGCGACCCGATCAGCCGCCAGGCGCCCGCAACGAGACCGATCAGGGCGACCGACGTCGTGGCGGTCCCGTGATCGATGGCGAGGAAGGCGCGCGGATCGGTGGTCACGACGAGATGCTACCCGGACCCGTGGCCGATGGCGGTCACGCGTCCCAGGCCATCTCCTCGTCCAACTCCTCGAGCCTGGCGATGAGCAATTCGATCCCGGCCTCGTCGGCCAGGATCTCACTGGCCGACGCAAGATCGCCGCCGAAGACGCCGCGCAGGACCGGATCGAAGAACAGCATCGCGTTCGCGCCAAGCGCCCGATAGGGCCGGCTCGCCTCAAGGAAGTGGACGGCCGACGAAGTGAGGCCGCGCATCTGGATCTCGCGCGCGACGACCTCGACGAGTTCGTCGCGCTGCTCCTCTTCTGGCTCGTAGTCCATCGTCACGGCTGACTCACCGGGTCTTGCCGAGGCGCAGGATCGGGGCCAGCGGGGCGCCGGCCGACCGGGCGGTGGCCAACCCACGACCGGGGCTATCCATTGACAGATACGAACCCCCATCGTGTTGGTCGCGCGATCGGGGCCCACCGGCCAGCGAGCGACCGGACCCAGGTGGAATTCCGGCGATTTCGTGCTCGATCTTGGGGGCCCGGAGCTCCCTGGTCACGATCGCGGCCGTGAGGGAGCGCGAGCGCCGGACGAAGACGACAGGGAATCGTAGCTGACACCTGATCGACCCTCTGCCCCGACTCCCGCCCCGATCGCCGCGCCTTCGCGTGTGGACTCGTTCCCCGGGTTCGCATGGGGCACATCCGTCTGGGCCACACCTGCGGCGCCCGAACCCGGTTCGCTCGCTGCGAGGGCCTCCCGGAATGCCTCATACGCGACGGTTCCCCGCATCGCGAACGTGACGTGGGCGATGTCCGGCGAGCGCTCCAACTCGTCGCGCACCGTCCGGACCGTGATCTCGG